>NZ_JBOGDD010000161.1:0-7835 GCF_050701675.1 Mycobacterium sp.
GGTCGTGGCCACGGACGGCGAAGATCAACGCCTGCCGGGTGTCCGGATCGTCCAGTGAGCGACCGAGCAGGCCGGTGATGCGCTCGAGTCGGTAGTAGAGGGTGCGCCGCTGAACGAACAGCAGCTGCGCGGCCTGGGACTTGTTGCCGTCACACGACAGGTACGTGCGCAGTGTCGGCAGCAGGGGGTTGGTCGCCTTCGCGTCGTGCTTGAGGATCGCCCCCAGCTCGTCCTCGATGTATCGCGCCAGTTCCGGTCCCCCGGCCAGCGAGGCCAATAGGCGAAGCACGCCGAGGTCGTCGAAGCGGTGCACGGCCTTGTCCGGCTTCGCCGCGGCGACCGATGCCGCACTTCTGGCCTGCTCGATGGCGGTCGGAAGCTGTCCCGCACTGACCGGTCGACTGATGCCGGCCCGCACGTCCAGTGCGGTCAATCGTTCCACCAGTTGCTTCTCGGAGCTGGTCCGAGACAGCCCCATGATGGCCAGCGTGTGCTCGCCGAGGTCGGCCACGACCGCGGGTACGTGCAGCTTCCTGCAGAGTTCCTCCATCGCTTCGTCGCTGGTGGCGCCCGCAGGTGTCTCCTTACAGACGAACACCGCCACCAGCGCCCGGTCGCGAAGGTCGCGACCGATCCGCAGGGCGCGGGTGACGAACGAATCACCGGAGATATCGCCGAGCAACAATCGACTGACCAAGGCGTTCTGCCGTTGCGCCGACTTGGCGCCACTCTCACGGGCGCCGAGCAGCGCGATCGCGATCCCGTCGGTCGCACGGTCCAGCGCGTACCCGGCCGTCCCCGCGATCGGTACGCCGCCGTGCAGGACGTGCAGCCAACCCCACCGCTCACCACGCAGCACGACGGCCCTGCGGGTGCAGTCGTGGGCCTCGTTGGCGTTGTTGGCGTCGACCGATGCGGAGTCGTGCGCGATGCGCGAGTGCTGCTCCCATTCCGACAGCACCTCGTCGCCCGCCTCCGACGCGCCCGAGTACGCGACGACCTGCCGGGTGGCGTCCTCCAGTACGACGGGATGGCCGACCTCGGCGGCGAGTGCATCGGTGAACAACACATGGTCCTGGCCGGCCAGCAGCAGCTGCATGAACGTCGCGTTCAGCCGTTCATACGCGCTGAGGTCGAGAACCCGTTGGTCGACGATCGACTCGTGCACCTGGGCGGACACCTCCACGAACGGCAGTTCGCCGTCGAGTCCGACAAGGGGAAAGTCACGTTCGCGGGCAGCTTCGACGAGCGCTTCGGGCATCGTGTCGAAGGCGCGGCCGCTGAGCTCGATGACCAGCACGGCGGCCTGAGCGTCGGCAATCTGCGCGATGTAGTTGCGTTGGCTCTCCGGCGTCGACCCAATCCCGAGGCCCGCGGTCAAGAGCATCTCGCCACCGCTGAGAAACTGTGCGATGTCGGCGATCTCGGTGGGATGGACCCAGCGGATCGCGCGTGCGAGGCTGGTTTCGCCCGCGTAGACCTTGAAGGCGATTCGGTGGAACACCTCGAGCTGCAGCGCTGCCTCGACTGTCATGGCCATGGCGCCACCCTTCTCGCGTCGCAATGCACTGTTGGGCACTCTGTGCAGCGAAATCCGGACCTACTGCGCAAAATGAGTCTAACGACGACGCAGGCCCGGTGTGCACACTTGCAGTGAAGGTCATCGCAGTCGCAGGCGGCCGGCCGTCTCACCGATGACCACTCGACGATCAGTACGCCGATCAGCAGAAGGAGACACTCACATGCCTCAGCTCAACGGCGGGCAGGTCATCGCCCGCATCCTCAAGGAGTACGGCGTCCCGTACGCGGCAGGCATCCCCGGTCACGGCATCTGGGGCCTGATGGACGCGTTCAACGAGGACGAGTCGAAGATCCCCTTCATCCAGACCTACCACGAGCAGAGCGCGGTGCACCTGGCCGACGGCTACTACCGAGTTTCCGGCAAGCCGATGGCCGCGGTCACGTCGATCGGTGCGGGTGCGTCCAACACGGTGCTCGGACTGGCCACCGCGTACAGCGACTCGACCAGCGTGCTGGTCATCACCGGCGGACCGCCGCGGCACATGCGCGGCCGCGGGGTGCTCCAGGAGCTGGAACGCCAGAAGGACAACGGGTTTCCCCAAGTGGCCGAGGCGGTCTCGAAGCGCAGCTGGGTCGCCAACAGCATCGAGGACCTGCCGTTCATCCTGCATCGCGCGTTCAGCACGATGCTGACCGGGCGTCGCGGCCCGGCCCACGTCGAGGTCCCGTGGGACTTGCACGCCGAGACCGCAGAGGTTAACTTCCACGACCTCGCACGCCGCCTTCCCGTGGGCCTGCAGTACCCGGACCCGGACGCGATCCAGCGCGCGGTCGACCTGCTGGGCACTGCGCGGCGCCCGGTGATCGTCGTCGGCGGCGGTGCGATCAGCGCCAACGCGACCGACGAGGTGCGTGCGCTGGCCGACGGTTTGAACATCCCCGTCGTGACCACCTGGAACGGCAAGAGCGCGTTTCCCGAGGACCACGACCTCTTCGTCGGCAGCGTCGGCCAGACCGGCACCATCCACGGCAACTACCTGGCCGCCAACGCCGACGTCGTGGTGTCCATCGGTTGTCGTTTCACCGACTGGTCGTCGTCCAGTTACGCTAAGGGACAGTCGTTTTCGTTCCCGCCGGCGAAGCTCATCCACATCGACATCGATCCTCACGAGATCGGCAAGATCTATCCGGCCGAGGTCGGCATCCTCGCCGACGCCAAGCCTGCCGTCGCGGCGATCGTCGCGTCGCTGCCCGCCAAGCCGGACCGCAGCGAGTACCTCGCCGAGGTGGCAGACCGAAAGGCGGAGTGGGAGAACGAACTCGCCACCCGACGGGACTCCGACCGCTTCCCGTTCACGCTGCAGCGTCCGCTCGGCGCGCTCCGGCAGGTGATGGACCGCAGCGGTATCGTGCTGGCCGGTTCGGGCAACACGCAGGGCGCGGTCAAGCAGACCTTCCCCGTCTACGAACCGCGCACCCATCTGACCACTGGCGGTTTCTCGTCCATGGGTTGGCCGGTGCCTGCCGCCCTCGGCGCCAAACTCGCCGCCCCCGAACGTCAGGTCGCCTGCGTCACCGGTGACGGCGACTTCCTGATGACCGCGCAGGAGATCGGCGTCGCCATCCAGCACGACATCGCGGTGGTCTTCGTCGTGCAGGACAACTCGGGCTACATCTCGATCCGCGGCGGGCAGCGCAATGCGACCGACCGCATCATCGGCACCGAGTTCAACCGACCCGATGGCACTCCGTACAGCCCGAGTTTCAAGGCTCTCGGCAAGGCGTTCGGCCTCGAGTCGTTCCGCGTGGAGTCGGCATCCGATCTGGAGCCGACGTTCAAGCGCGCCTTCGACGCCAAAGCCCCCGTCCTGGTGGAGATCCCCACCGACCGCGATCTGGCCAGCCCGTTCGTCCCCGGTTGGCTCGACTTCCCCCCACTGCCGCACATCACCGATGAGCGCGCGGCGGAGTATCGCGAGCGGCGCGCCAGCGAGCAGCACCAGTAGTCCGATGCCGCGTCTCGAAGGCAAGGTCGCGCTAATCACCGGCGCCGCCCGCGGCCAAGGCCGATCGCACGCGCTTCGGCTCGCCGACGAGGGAGCAGACATCATCGCTCTCGACGTCTGCAGGCAGATCGACACCGTCCCCTACCCCATGGCCGACTCCGACGACCTCGTCACCACCGTCGATCTGGTCAAGAGCCGTGGTCGGCGGGTGTTCGCCGCCGAAGTCGACGTCAGGGACCTCGCCGGCATGGAAGCCGCTGTGGCCGCCGCGGTTTCGGAACTTGGTCGGCTCGACGTGGTGGTGGCCAACGCGGGCACGTTGAACGACACCGCCCCGTTGTGGGAGTTCACCGAACGGCAGTTCCAGGATCAGATCGACGTGAACCTGACCGGGGTGTGGAAGACGATCAAGGCGACGGTCCCCTTTCTGTTGCGCCAGGGCGAGGGTGGCGCCGTCATCCTGATCAGCTCGATCTCGGGCCTGACGGTTGAACTCAACGTCGGCCACTACGCCGCGTCCAAGCACGGCGTGAACGGTCTGATGCGCACGCTCTCCGGCGAATTGGCTCCGTTCGGGATTCGCGTGAACTCGATCAACCCGACCAACGTCAACACCGCGATGATCAACAATCCTCGCTACAACCGGCTGTTCGCCGGTGGCAAGGATGGCGCGACTCAGCACGACGCCCTCGACGCGCTGACCGCCATGCACGCATTGCCGATCCCCTTCCTCGACCCGATCGACGTCTCCAATGCGGTGCTGTACCTCGCATCGGACGACGGTCGATTCATCACCGGCACCACGCAAGTCATCGACGCGGGCGCACTGAACCCGTTCAAGGCTCCTCATCTGACGGCTGGACGGGAGCACCCCGAATCCCAACCAACTGGTTGATGGTGATATAAACCAGTCATGCGCACCGGAATCTTCCTGAGCTATTCCAGCGGCTTCCGGGAGGCGGCCGACCAGGTGGTCGAACTCGAGAAGTGTGGCGTCGACATCGCCCTCGTCGCCGAGGCCTACTCCTACGACGCGATCAGTCAACTGGGCTATCTCGCGGCCAAGACTTCCACCATCGAGCTGGGTTCCGGCGTCGTCCCGATCTACAGCCGCACCCCGACGCTGCTGGCGATGACGGCGGCGGGCGTCGACTACGTCTCCGACGGCCGGTTCCGGCTCGGCATCGGCACGTCGGGCCCGCAGGTGGTCGAAGGCTTTCACGGCGTCCCCTTCGATGCGCCGCTGGGCCGCACGCGCGAGGTGGTCGAGATCTGCCGCCAGGTGTGGCGCCGCGAGAAGGTGCAGTTCGACGGCAAGTACTACCAGGTGCCGTTGCCCGCGGATCGCGGCACGGGTCTCGGCAAGCCACTGAAGCTCATCAATCATCCCGTGCGCGAAACCATTCCGATCACGATCGCCGCGCTCGGCCCGCAGAACGTTCAGCTCACTGCCGAGATCGCCGAAGGCTGGCAGCCGGTGTTCTACTACCCGGAGAAGGCCGACGACGTATGGGGTGACGCGCTGCGCGCCGGTGCCGCCAAGCGCGATGCGGCCCTCGGACCGCTCGACGTCATGGTCTCGGCCAGCCTGGCCATCGGCGACGACGTCGACGATCGGCTGGCATGGGCGAAACCCCAACTGGCGCTGTACATCGGCGGTATGGGCGCTCGCGGCAAGAACTTCTACCACAACCTGGCGACGCGATACGGCTTCGGCGACGTCGCCGACCACGTCCAGGATCTCTACCTCGCGGGCAAGAAGGACGAGGCCATCGCCGCCGTGCCCGACGAGCTGGTTCGCAGCGTGTCGCTGGTCGGGCCAGCGGGGTTCGTCAAGGAACGCCTGGCCGCCTACGCCGAAGCCGGTGTCACGACGATGCTGGTGCATCCGCTCGCGGGCGACGACCGCGAAGCGGTGAAGTTCTGCGCGGAACTCGTCGCCATGGCCAACTAGGTCAGCTTCGCCGAAACTGAACACATGCAGAGCTTTTGCGAGTGCGCGCCTGCATCCCTTCAATCTCGAGGCGCGGCGGCCACCGGTGAGCGCCACTACACCAATAGCGTGCCTCCGTCGACGGTGAGCACGACACCGGTCCCGTAGGTCTGCTCCATGCAGTACACGTACGCCAAGGCGGCGTCCTCCACCTCGCCGATCCGACCCAGCGGAAGTCTCTGCGCCGCATCGTCGAACACCGCCTGCCGCGCATCGTCGCCGAACGCGTCCCACAGCGGCGTGCGAACTACGCCTGGCGCAACGGCATTCACGCGGATGGGTGCGAGCTCGACGGCCAGCGCCGTCACGGCCGCGTTCATCGCTCCGCAGATGCTCACCGGCAGCACTCCGAACCCCGGCTGGTGAGCGGCGGTCCCGCTCGTCATCGTGATCGATCCGCCCGCCGCGATCTTCGGCGCGAAGACCCGCACCGCGTTCAGTGCACCGACGAACCGCGTCGTGAAGAAGCTCGAGATGACGTCGGGGGTCAGATCGGTGATCTTGGCCATCTCCAGCGACTCGCCAGCGGTGAACACCAGGTGGTCGATGTCGCCGACGTCCGCGGCGAATCGATCGAGGGCATCGGCGTCGGAGAGATCGACGACGGCGCCGCGGGCGCCATCGGGCAGCCGCGCCAACGCGTTGTCCACGCTGGACTGCTTCCGCGACGCGACGATCGGGACACCGCCGCGGTCGGCGACGGCGCTGGCGACGGCAAGGCCGATGCCGGAGGTGCCGCCGATGACGAGGACTCTGTTGTTCTTCAGACTCATGGCTCCACGGTCCCCGCGCACGAAGTGCGCGTCCAAGACCCTTTTGGTCGTTCAGCGATACCCTTGGGGTATGGCGGCAGATCTCGACATGCGCAAGCTGCGGTACTTCGTGGCGGTTGCGGAGGAACTGAACTTCGGGCGCGCAGCCCGTCGCCTGCACATCGCACAACCCGTGCTGTCCAGGCAGATTCGCGCCTTCGAGGACGAGTTGGGGGTGAGCCTGTTCTCGCGCGGCTCGCGGGGCACCACGCTCACGGCCGCAGGCACGCAGTTGCTCGAGGACGGCCGCTTCATGCTCGCCGAGTCGACCGCATTGCGGGAACGCCTCCGCCACGTCGAAACGGCCACGGTCACCGTGACCGTCGGGGTATTACCGGGCCTGCTCGCCACCGCCGCAACGAGAGCCTTCGAGGCCGCGGACCCGGCCTACCGCGTCGAGGTGACACAGGTGTGGTGGGGCGAGCAGGTCTCGGCCGTGCAGAGCGGACGGGCCGACGTGGTGTATGCCCGTGAGCCCATCGAACACACCGGTCTTGGCGCAGCCCATCTCCTCGACGAGCCACGCGACGCGCTGCTGTCCATCAGAGATCCGCTGGCGACGCGCCCGTCGATCAAGCTCGCCGAGCTGGCCTCGCGCCGCCTGCTGCAGGACCTGGGCACCGTGCCCGAGTGGCGGGTGATCGCCGATGCCGAGCAGCGCCGCGCCTCGTCGCGCAAGATGGCGTCGACCGTCGAGGAGAAGTTGGAACTGGTTGCGGCACATGAAGGGTTCGCGGTACTGCCGCGGTCGACGACGAAGTTCTACCGACGACCCGACGTGCGGGTCGTGCCGATCGAGGACATCGGACCCAGCCGGGTGATACTGATCTGGAATGCCGAGGTATCCAACGCGGCGCGTGACGAATTCATCACCGCGGCCCTGGCGTGCCGCGATCAGACGATCTGAGCGTCGCCCGTGCCCCGGTTTCGCGCACCTCGCCGGGTACGCCGCGTCGGGTGCTGCGTGATCGATACGATGGGGGTGTCCGCAAATCGTGCCGCGCGTCGAGGTTGTGGAAGAGCGAGAGACCGGGTGTGAAGCATGAGTGGGACCAAGTCGACCGAAGCTGCATACCTCGCGATCCGCGAACGCATTCTGTCGGGTCAGTTGTTGCCAGGCTCCAGGTTGTTGGAGGTCGACCTCGCCGCGGAACTCGCGGTGAGCCGCACGCCGATTCGCGAGGCGCTGCCTCGTCTGGCTGCCGAGGGTCTCATCGAGATGTCGCCGAACCGCGGTGCCACCGTGCGGCGGTGGACCGACGGTGAAGTCCACGACATCTACCGGTCACGGGCCGAATTGGAGTCGCTCGCCGGCGAGCTGGCCACGGAGCGCATCGACACCGAGACGTTGCAGCGCCTGGAGGACCTCTGTCTGGAGATGGAGCAGTGCGGCCTGGAACCCGATGACCAGAGCCGGGATCGCTTGACCGATTTGAACACCGAGTTTCACGACACGATCCGCTACGCGGCGAAGAGCCCGAGCCTCGTCGCGATGATTCACGG
>NZ_JBOGDD010000162.1:0-4718 GCF_050701675.1 Mycobacterium sp.
CCCTGGTGTCCGGCGGCGTGCGTGTCGACGACGACGGGTTTGGCTGGGCCACACCGACATTCGTCGTGACGTCCGTCGAGGCATTGGCGGAAGCGGGTGGCGAGCTGCTGGACGAGGTGTTCGGGCCGTTTTCGGTCATCGTGGAATACGACGACGCCGCGGCACTGCCCGAGCTGGTCCGGCGGCTGTTTCCGGGGAACCTCACGGCCACCGTACACAGCGCCGACAGTGAGGACAGTCCCGAACTGGCCGCCCTGGTCCATGCGCTGATGCAGGTGTCGGGTCGGGTGTTGTTCGGCGGCTGGCCCACTGGGGTATCCGTCACCGCCGCAATGCAACATGGCGGCCCGCATCCGGCGACCACCGTGGACGCGACGTCGGTCGGAACGGCCGCGATCGGCCGGTTCTTGCGCGCGGTGTCCTACCAGAATGCACCGGAGTCGCTGCTGCCACCGCCACTGCGCGACGACAACCCGTGGCAGATTCCGCAACGGCGCAGCCTCAAAGGGCTATCGGCTCAATGGGGTTCGCTGTCCGGACGGTACTGAGGACACCATGGTCGCCACAGCCGACCAGCCGACGGGGTTGGCCTTCTACGATCGGACCGCCATTCGGGCTGCTCTGTCGCCGATGCGTGCGGTGGAGGCGGTTCGCGACGCCTTGGCGGCGGGGCTGGACCCAGACACCGACATCCCGCGCTGGTCAGTGCCGTTACGCCACGGTGCATTCCTCCTGATGCCCTCGGATTTCGGACGCTACGCGGGTGTGAAGGTGCTTACCTCTGCACCGGACAACCCCGCCCGTGGCCTGCCGCGCATACAGGGGGTTTACGTGCTGTTCGACGCACCGACTGCTACCCCAAGGGCACTACTGGACGGACCGGAGCTGACAGCGATACGCACCGCGGCGGTATCCATGGCCGCGGTGAAGGATCGCCTGTTGGCGACCGAGAATCCCTTGCGGGTAGTAGTTTTCGGAGCCGGCACCCAGGCGCACAGTCACGTCCGTACCCTGTTGGCCGTCATCGAGGGTACGCGTGCGCTCGATGAGCTGGTGGTGGCCGTGCGCACGCCACGGGATGCGATCGCGCTGGCCGGTGTCGCCGCGACCACCGTCGGTATTGGGACAGCCGAGGCGGGTCGGGCCGTCGCCCGCGCCGACCTGATCATCTGCGCAACCGGCTCCGATGTCCCACTGTTCGACGGCAGGCTGGTCGCCGATCACTCGACAGTCGTATGTGTCGGCGCCCACGAACCGAACGCCCGCGAGGTGGACGACGAGCTGATCGCACGGTCGACGGTGATGGTCGAGAGCCCCGCGATGGCGACCGGTCAGGTCGGCGCGGTCATCCATGCGGCGGCGGCAGGCCGGTGTGATCTCCGACGACTCGTCGCGATGCGCACATGCGGCAACCTCGATGGCGTGACATCCACGGCCCCACTGGTATTCATTTCCGTCGGGATGTCATGGGAGGACCTCGTCATCGCCAGCGCCGTCGTACAAGCCGAGCCAGGACAAATCCCCAGGAAGTCGAACCAAAGCCTTTGAACGCAGACATCGCCATGGCACACTGCCATGTGACATGGCACACAACGGGAGGATCGCTGTGAACCGGGAGGCTGACCGGTGACGCCTACCGGGGCAGAGGGCAGCGAGCGTGCCGGAAATGTCGGTATCGACCTCGACCACATCTCCAAGCGCTTCGGTGACATCGTCGTCCTCGACGACGTGTCGCTCCATGTCGCACCGGGCACGGTGACTGCGTTGATCGGGCCGTCGGGCGCAGGTAAGAGCACCTTCCTGCGCTGCATCAACCTGCTCGAACGACCTGATTCGGGGACGATCCGGGTGGCAGGCCACACCATCGAGCCGGGCAAGGAGATCCGCAGTCGTGACCTTGCGGCGCTGCGCGGCACCGTCGGGATGGTGTTCCAGTCGTTCAACTTATTTCCGCACATGTCGGTGCTCGACAACATCAGCTTCCCCCAGCAGAGCGTGCTCAAACGTACCAAGAGCGAGGCCAACGACAGGTCGATGCAACTGCTGGAGCGAGTCGGCCTTCCGGAAAAAGGCGATCAATATCCGACCCGCTGCTCGGGCGGTCAGCAGCAGCGCATCGCGATCGCCCGGGCGCTGGCACTGGACCCGTCGATCATGCTGTTCGACGAGCCGACGTCGGCGATCGACCCCGAGATCGGGCTCGAAGTCCTTGCGGTCATGCGCGAACTGGCTGCCGAGGGGATGACGATGATCGTGGTGACGCATGAAATGCAGTTCGCCAGAGACGTTTCCGACACGTTGGTGGTGATGGCCAACGGCCGCATCATCGAGCGGGGCAACCCGCGCGAGATCATGAAGGAACCCACCGAAGCGCGGACGAGGCAGTTTCTGCGCGCGGTGCTGGAGCGCTGAATGGATCCCGTGACAGCGGTGCTGCGGGGCGTGCCCATGACCCTGTACCTCACCTTCGGCGCCTTCGTCATCGGAGCCGTCGGCGGCCTACCATTGGCCTTGGCGCTGCGGTCGGGAGCATGGCCGGTCCGCATCGTCAGCAGGCTGTTCGTCGACTTCGTGCGGGGCGTGCCGATCATCGTCTGGCTGTTCGTGCTGAAGTTCGGTCTGGCCGGCGAGGGCATCCGTTTCACCCCGTTGACCGCAGGCGTGATCGGGTTGGGCCTGGTGTCGGCGGCCTACCTGGCCGAGATCTATCGCGGTGGTCTGCAGACGGTACCGGTCGGCCAGTTGGAGGCCGCCAACGCGCTGGGGCTCAGCCGCAGCGTCACCTTTCGGCGGGTGATCGCGCCGCAGGCGTTTCGGATCGTGTCGCCGACGGTGGCGACCTATCTGATGGGATTGTTCAAGGACTCTTCGATCGCGTCGACGATCATCGTGGGCGAAATCGTCTTTCAGGCCCAGTCTTACGCGCGTCAGCATCCGACGGCCGTCGGCATCATCCCGTACATCGTGGCCGGGTTGATCTACATCGTGCTGAGCATTCCGGTGGCTTACTACTCGCGCAAGCTCGACCGGCGCATGCGGGCGGAAATCTACTGATGGATTTCCTGCACAACTGGGTCGAATATCTGCCCGAAATGTTGTCCGGCCTCAAATTGAGCCTGCTCATCGCGGCCGTGTCGATCGTTGCGGGCTATCCGCTCGGCTTGGGCCTGTCGCTGATGACGGCATCGAAGAACCTGGCGGCCCGCGCCGTCGGACTGGCAGTGGTCGAAATAGGTCGAGGGGCACCGGCGCTGGTGATCCTGTACCTCGTCTACTACGGCCTACCGAAGTTCGGGATCAGTTTTGAAAGTCTCACCGCCGCTTACATCGGGCTGACCTGGAATGCAGCCGCCTACTCCAGTGAAATGTTCCGCGCCGGTCTGCAATCCGTGCCGCGCGGCCAGATCGAGGCGTCCCAGGCACTGGGCCTGCATTCCTGGCCCATCTTCTACCGGGTGCGCCTGCCGCAGGGATTGCGCTCGGCGTCGCCCGGACTGATGGGATTGGCGATCCAGATGTTTCAGGGGACGTCGCTGGCTTACGGCATCGCTGTCCCGGAACTGATGAAGACCTCGTATTCGATCGGCAGCAGGACCTTCAACTATCTGGAGGTGTTCATTCTCGCCGGACTTGTTTACGCGTGCATATCCATGCCCGCTACCTGGATTACCGTTTATTTCGAGAGGCGGATTCATCGGAGATACGCCTAGTCGACTTCAAATTGAGCACGCACCGTCATCGAGTGGTTCCGAGAATTCTGCTCCCGCGAATTGATCGAAATAGCTTCCAACGAAAGTCGAGAAATTATGACCACCCCGCGAATAAGAGGTTATGCAGCAATTGTTGCCAGCGCCGGCGTCGTAGCAACTTTGCTGACCGGGTGTAGCAGCGGCGATAGTGGCTCGTCGGTGGCCTCCGACTGCAAGCCCAAGCAGGAGAACGTCCATACCATCAGCCCGGGCAAGCTGACGATCGGCGTCATCGACATCCCGCCGTTCAGCAGCTACAACAGCGGCAACCCGGAGGGCATCGACATCTCGATCGTCAACACGATCGCCAAGGAGGACTGCCTGGAGCCGGTCTACCAGCAAGCCACCTACGCCGACGCCGTGCAGTCGATCAGCAGCGGCACCATCGACTTGGCGGTGGGCACCATCGATGCCACCGAGAAACGCATGACAGCGGTGGACTTCTCCAGCTCCACCTACCTCGACGGGATGGGTATCGCGTCCAAGTCCGGCGCGAAGACCGTCTCCGACCTGGAGAAGATCGGGACGGTGGGCACGATCGACGGATACCTGTGGGTCGAGGACCTCAAGAAGATACTGGGCGACAAGCTCAAGACATATCCCAGCAGCGTAGAGCTCAAGGCGGATTTCGACGCCGGCCGACTCGATGCCGACGTCGACGCCTACGGAGTACTGGTCCCGCAGTTCAAGGACGTCAAGGACGTGCAGGTGTTCCTGGCCAACGAGAACCCGGACCCGCGTGTGCAGGCCATCGTCCAGGCGCCGGAGGCCGCTTTTCCGTACACCAAGGGCAACACGTCCTTGGGCAAGGCGCTCAGCGACGGCATCGAGTCGCAGCGCCAAGACGGCACCGTCACCAAGCTGATCACCGACGCCGGACTCTCACCGAAGCTGGCCGACGTCGCGCCGAAGCAGTACGTCGTGCCGGCGAGCTAGTTGATCGAAGCCCTCACCGCGGCGGGCCAGGAG
>NZ_JBOGDD010000163.1:0-1728 GCF_050701675.1 Mycobacterium sp.
GGGGGTTCGCGGCGAACATCGCTGGGCACGTTCGTCTTCTGCCGTTGGCCGTCCATGGTGGATCGACGCGTCATCAGCCGGCGGGCGGGATAAGCATCGACTGCCATGTCTGATTCCGCGCCGCGCCATTGGCGAGGTCGGCCTGCGTGTGTAGGCGACCGTCGGGTCCGAGATAGCTACCGGTGGACGGGTCATAGGTCGCGGCGCCCAGAGCGGGCAGGCCAGGATCTTGTGCGGGCGCCTGGGGTGCCGAGGGCGGCCCTGGCGCCCACTGCGGGACGCTCTGGCCCGACGGGGTGGCGTTGGGATCGCCCTTCCAGTTGTAGCCATCGTTGAGCGGGACGTAGTTCTCGTTGCTCTCGCACATCTTCACTGTGGGCGCCCGTTTACCGGGAACCGTCTCGCAGGGGATGTTGCGCGCTCCGC
The DNA here is from genome assembly GCF_050701675.1 of Mycobacterium sp. Lineage (GTDB taxonomy): Bacteria > Actinomycetota > Actinomycetes > Mycobacteriales > Mycobacteriaceae > Mycobacterium. The sequence goes on from NZ_JBOGDD010000163.1 coordinate 427, forward strand.
GTACGTCGATCGACGAGTCCTGCGGCACCCGGCAGTACAGGTCACCCGCGGGGCGAGGCGGATAATCCACTTCACTGGCCGGTCGCTGCTGCTGGGCAGGCAGGAAGCCGGTGGTACAAGGTGCGGGCAAGTTCAGGTTCAGGTTGAAGTCCAGATAGAAACCTTTGTAATCCTGTTTGGTGTGGAGGTTGGGCACGATTCCGCCACCCATGATGGCGGTTCCCTGCGGTAGTAGCACCAGCAGTTGCTCAATGTCGTTCTGGTAGACGACTGCGACGTCGCCGATGCTGACGAGGTTTGCCAACACCAAAGGCAGCGTGGGCTGCAGCCGCTCGAAGAGCCGCCGCGTCTCGTCAGCCGCTGCTGGGCCACGCTCGAGAAGTCCGGTCACTGCGCTGTCCTGGCGTTCGAGTTGACCGGTCAAGCTGGCCAGATTCGAAGCCCACGCCTGGATCGAATCCGAGGTGTCACCTTGCGAGTCCAGCACGGGAGCCGACTGATCCACCACGGTGGTCAACGGGCCGAGGCTCCTTCGGGCATCGGCGGCCAGCGCCGTGGATGCTTTCACGAGGCGCGCGATCTCCGGCCCGAGACCGCCGACTGCGGTGTAGCTCTCGTCGATCACCGTCTTGAGATTCTCGTTGGGAATTGCCTCCAGCGCAGTGTTCGTCGTATCGAGAAGCGAGTTGATGTCGGCCGGCACCGAGGTGCGGTTCAGCGGAACGACGTCGCCGTCGCGCAGCGGTGCAGAGCCACCTTGCCGAGGCAGCAACGAGACGAATTGCTCGCCGACTGCGGACTGGCTGTGTACCTGAGCGTCGAGGTCGGAGGGAATGTCGATGCCCGATTTGAGGGACAGCACGGCGTCGACCCCGGTCTGGGTGACGCGGACGTCCGCCACCCGCCCGACCTCGGTTCCGCGGTACGTGACGTTTCCGCCGGCGTAGAGCCCCCCGGACTGGGGCAATTGCATTGTCACGGTGTAATGCCCGACTCCAGGGAGCACGCTGGACACCTTTATGTAGCCGAAGAGCGTGACCGAGCCCGCGATGAGGGAGATCACCGCGAACACCCCGAGCTTGATCAGAACGCGCCTCTCCAAGTGCATGTCAGGGCCCTTGGTTCGTCTGGTAGGGAATGGTCAGCGGGTTGCCGGAGGTGTACGGGCTGGGTTGCTGTCCGATCGTGCGCCCCCACTGCATCTCCAGCTGCGTGAGTTTGCCCTCGAAACGGGTGCCGGTGAGGAACGACGAGTCGAGCCGGCTCAGCGTCAAGTCGAGGACGAGGGTGAGGTTGGCGAAC
>NZ_JBOGDD010000164.1:0-3112 GCF_050701675.1 Mycobacterium sp.
ACGACGGCCCGCAGATGGATCCGGTTGCCACCTTCGAGGCCTCGGATATCACGGTCGGAGTGACGACCATCTCACTGAAGGCGCGGACCGGCGTCGACCTGCGGGGCACGTTTCCCATCCGCCAGTACACGCTGGCTGAATTTCCCGGCCTCGCCGGACGTTGAGGGAGCTATGACGGCGCATTGGGTCACCGCTTACATCGGCTGGCCCTACCAGCGCTGTGCGCAAGGCCCGGAATACTGGGATTGCTGGTCGTTTGTTCGTCACGTCCAGAAGGCGCGCTACGGGCGCGACGTTCCGTTCATGCCGTCGCCCACAAGCTGGGGCGGGGTGGCAAAAGCGATACCGCAGTGGGCGGCACAGTTCGGCTGGAATCCAACGGAAACGCCGCGCGACGGCGATGCGGTTTTCCTGGCGCGCCTCAAGGACCCGACGCATGTCGGCATCTGGGTCGCCGATCTCAAGGTAACGCTTCACTGCCCGATCGGTGGGTCTGTCTTGCATGACGCCCGACACCTTGCCGCCGCGCAATGGCGCGTGCGCGGCTACTTCACGCCGGGGAGCTGAATGGGTGTCCTCATCCATCTGCCTAGCCGCTTCGATCCGACGAAGCGGGAAGTCTACACAGTCGATCGATCGATGACGGTCCGCCGGCTAGTCCAGAAGCATCGTGGATTGCGATCGCACACGCAGGTCTACCGTCCGGGTGGCATCTACGGTCGCCGCAAGGTGCGCGAGTTCGCCCTGCCAACCGTTTGCCTGTTCAACGGAAAACCCCTTACGCGGTCGCAATGGAAGTGCACGACAGTCGGTGCGAATGACATCGTGGCGTTCTACCGGCCGCCGACCGGCGGAGGCTTCAATCCCTTAAGTATCGTGCTGGCCGTGGTAACGATCGCCATCGCGGTGGCGGCGCCTTATATCGGCGGCCCGCTCGCTCTCGGACTGGGCTTTGCCGCCGGCTCGTTTGGAGCAGCGGCGGTGACGGCCGGCGTCGGCCTGGCTTTGAGTGTTGCAGCCTACGGGCTGATGAGCCTGTTCGTGCAGCCTGCCGGGAAGTCATCCACCGGCACCGGCTACGCCAGTTCCACGCCCGCCAGCTCGCCGACGTACAACCTCACGGCGCAAGGCAATTACGCCCGCCTGCAGCAGCCGATCCCGGAGGCCTTCGGGCGTAACCGGATGTATCCCGACTTCGTGACGACGCCCTATGCGACGTACGACGATGCCGGCGCGCTGGTCAGCTCCTCGACCGACCAGTATCTCCATCACATCGTCGGGCTCGGCATCGGCGAGTACGAGATCGACGAGAGCAGCCTCAAGCTGGGCGACACGCCGATCACGAACTATCCGGATATCACGTGGGCGAAGATCGAGCCGGGCGGGCTGTCGGACCCCTCGATCGCCGACGAGCGGTGGATCACGTCACAGGATCTCGCGGATATCGAGCTGCTCGACGCGGCCGAGAGCAGCCCCTGGGCGGGGCCGTATGCCGCCAATCCCGCCGGCACGACCATCAGCCTCATCGAGATCGACATGGCCAACCCGAGAGGGCTGTGGGCCTACAATCCAGTGTCGACGGGGCTCGACGGGCGGGCGGTCACCTTCGAGGTCCAGGCGCAGCAGATCGACGATCTCGGCCTGCCGGTCGGCGATCCCGACACCTGGGAGACCTTCGATCCGACCAGCTATCTGCGCACCAGTCAGGATCCGCAGCGGGTGACGACGTCAATCATGCCGTCCGCGGCGGGCCGCTATCAGGTACGTCTCCGCCGGACCGACGCGAAGGACACCTCGCTGCAGGCGGGACACCAGCTCGACTGGATCGGCCTGCGCGGTCGGGTCGTCGGTCGCCGGACCTTCAGCAACATGACCTGCATCGCGATCAGGATGAAGGCCGGCGAGGCGCTCAATGCCGCGCAGTCGCGCACCTTCAACCTGGTGGCCACGCGCAAGCTCGAGGCGTGGGACGCCGGCGCCGGCGCGATGACCATGACGAAACGCGCGACGCGCAGCCCGTGCGACGCCTTCGCCTATATCGCACGCAGCAGCAACGGCGGCCGCCTACGGGACGATCAGATCGCCCTGGCCGAGCTCTATGCCAACCACAACGACTTCGCGGATCTCGGCTGGACCTTCGACTTTGTATTCGACAGCGGGCTGACCGTCAGCGACGCGCTGGGCCGCATCGCCAGCGCCGTGGTCGCCGAGCGGGTGACGCAGGGCGGTAAGGTGCATCTGGTGCGGGACGTACCGGTCGCCGCGCCGGTGGCCATGTTCAGCCCGCGCAACATCACCCCAGGCAGCTTCTCGAAGCAATATCTTCCGGTGGACAGCACGGCGCCGGATTGCCTCATAGGCACCTACATCGATCAAAAGGTCTGGCAGCCGGTCGACGTGACGGTGGCCTTCGACGACAGTGCTCAGGAACGGCCAAGTCGCATGACGTTGTACGGCATCGGCGCGCGCGACCAGGCGCGTGCGGTGCTGTGGAACCTTGCCCGCGGGGATCGCTATCGCCGCAGCGTCACCGGCTGGTCGACGGCGATGGAAGGCCTCGCGGTTACCTTCGGCGACGGTATCAGCTTCAGCCACGACGTGCCGAACTACGGACAGACGCTCGAGGTGATCGACTGCGACGACAGCGATCCGAATGCACCGGTGTTCACGCTCGTGGACCCGCCGGACTTCTCGACCGCCGGCGCGACCTACTTCGCCGCGGTGCGGGACGGCCGGGGGCGCAAGGCGGGGCCGTTCGTGGCCACGGCGGTGGCCGGCCAGTCGATGCAGCTCACGCTCGCCGTGCCCGATCCCGACCAGCTTCCGGAGATCCTGATCGGCGGTGACAAGGAGCGGACATGGCTCCAGCTCGGTCCGGGCGAGACCTACGCCAAGGCACTAAAGGTCAAGCAGGTGACACCGCGCGACTCGGCGAGCGCCGACATCGTGGCGCTCGACGACGATCCGCGCATGTATGACCCGCTGCCGGACGAGCCGGAGACGCCGATCGGTGGCGATACCAGCCCGATCACGATCGCGATCACGAATGACGACGGGCCGTTGGTCATCCTGCGCAGCCTGGCCAACGCCCACGACTATACCGGTCTTGCAG
>NZ_JBOGDD010000165.1:0-3838 GCF_050701675.1 Mycobacterium sp.
ATCTTGAACGCGCGCATGGCATCGACCATCACGTCTGAACCGTAAGCGGGAGTCTGGTAGGGGGCGGGCAAGTCGGGCTCCTATGGCATCGGAAGTGGACCAAGCGCGGCTGTGACGAATCTAACACGACAACAAATAGACCAATAGACCATTGACGAGGCCGAGCGACCACTCTTTGGTCAGATAACGGTTCGGTAACTTTTTGGCCTGATGGTCTAGTCATTAGTCATTAAGAGGGTTTGGCTGTTGTGGCTCGCATCACATTCCGCAGGCTGGCCCGCTGGCCCGTAGCGACACTCGATCACGAAGGAGACGCTCATGCGTTACCAACGGTCGTTGGCAGTGCTGGCGCTGGCAACGATGATGTTCGAGACAGCGTGCGGCGGCTCGCCGACCTCGTCACCCGGTGGCGGCGACAGCTCGGCTGCCACTTCGGCCGCCCAGGGGGTGTACGACCGTTTCAACGGCATGTCCGGTCAGGCGCGTACTGACGAGTTGGTCAAGGCAGCCAAGGCCGAGGGCGGCTTGTCGATCTACACGTCGAACAACGACATCGCCGATCTCGTCGACGCCTTCAAGGCCAAGTACGGGTTGGACGTCAAGACATACCGGGCGTCGTCCGAAGCCGTCCTGCAGCGAATCCTCCAGGAGGAGAAGGCGAACTATCGCGGGGCCGACATCGTCGAGACCAACTCCGGCGAGATGAACGTCCTGTCCAGTGATGGGTATCTCTATCCGTACAAGAGCGAGTACCGCGAGAAGGTGCGCCCGCAGGGTCTGAAGGACAACTGGACGGCGGATCGCTTCAACGCCTTCGTCGTGGGCTGGAACACCAATCGCGTACCCGCAGGAGAAGAGCCGACGAGCCTCGAGGATCTGGCCGACCCGCGCTGGAAGGGCAAACTAGCGATGGAGATCGCCGAGGTCGACTGGTTCGCCTCGTTGACGAAGTATTGGCTCGAGCATGGCAAGACCCAGGAAGAGGTCGACCGGCTGTTCGACGCGATCGCCGCCAACGCCAAGATCACCAAGGGGCACACCGCCACCGGTGAACTTCTGGCGGCCGGCCAGTACGGCGTATTCGTCTCGGCATACACCCAGAACATCGATGGCAAGGCCGCGAAGGGTGCGCCGGTGTCGTGGCACCCGGCCAACGGAACTCCCGTGCAGCCGATCACTCTGCGTCCGAATGGCTTTGGTCTCATGAAGGATGCCGCTCATCCCGCCTCGGCGCTCCTGTTCGCAGACTTCCTGCTGACGGAGGGGCAGGACGCGCTCGAAGAGCTGCACCGGATCCCGTCGGTCCTTCGAGAGAACGATCCGCTGGCCGGGCTGGATCTGATCGAGGCTCCCGAGGAGGATCTGCTCACCAACTCCGCCGAGTGGAGCGCGCGCTATCAGAAGGTGACGCAGCAGGCCGGTCAACACTGACCTCCGAGCCGGGACCGATTCCAACTACTGCCAACGACTCAACTCTTAGATCGCGGAGAACTCCAACCAGTCGTCGACCTCGAAGCGGTCGCCGCGCGCCACGATGGTCGCGCCGCCGTGACCCGGATAGTGCGCCGGGATCACCGCCGCGCGGGTGCGCGCCGCCTCGGTGAACACCCGCTTGCGGGCCACGGCCGCGGCGGCCGGGTCCACGTCGAAGCCGCACGGGTCGTCGGGCCGGGGAATCTGGATGGGGCAGTGCGTGAGATCGCCGACGAAGACGGCCGGCTTGCCTGCGTCGAGCCACAACACCGATGACCCAGGAGTGTGTCCCGCGGCGGGTCGCAGCCGAAGTGACTCGCTGATCTGCAGATCGTCCGACCACAGTTCCATCTGGTCTTCGATGGGAATGATGCTGTCGTCCATGACGATCCGCGCACCTTCGTTCGTGCCAGGCCCGTCGGGGGCGAAGAAGCGGTAGTCGGCCTCGGGGACCAGGTAGCGCGCGTTGGGGAACGTCGGCACCCACGAGCCGCTCGAAGAATCGACGAGTGTGGTGTTCCACCCCACGTGGTCGGTGTGCAGGTGGGTGTTGACGACGACGTCGACCTCGCCCGCGTCGACACCTGCCCGCCCCAACGCGCCGAGGTAGTCGTTGTTCAGATGCGCGAGCGCCGGGAGGTGCGGGCGTTCGCGGTCGTTGCCGACGCCGGTGTCCACGACGACGGTGAGTCCATCCACCTCGACGACCCAGCTCTGTATCAGGACCCGCCACCGCCCGTTCTCCGGTGTGACGAACGTCGGCACCAACAGGTCGGCGTTGTCCTGCCACGCCTGCGGCGGGGTCTGCGCGAACAGTCCCGTGCCGACGTCGAACTCCCACTCCACGACACGAGTCACGACGGCGTTGCCCAGCTTGATGCGGTCGGTCATTCGTCGACACTACGATGCGGTGGTGGCCGACCCCTTCGACCTGCTCAAGCGCTGCGAAGCCCTTCCTGTCGTCGGCGCGCCCCTACGCCGCAGCCGGATCCAGCTCGTCGAGCAGCTCCGTGCGGCGGTGTCGGCGGTCGGCTCGCAGGTGGTCGGGCTGGTGCTCGACGAGATCGACCTGACCGCGCTGGTGCGCGAGCGGGTGGACATCGACGCGATCGCCGCCGGGATCGACATCGACGCGATCATCGCCCGCATCGACCTCATCGGTCTGGCCAACCAGATCATCGACGGAGTCGACCTGCCCGCGATCATCCGCCAGTCGACCAACACGGTCACCGCCGACGTGATGACCGACGTCCGCACCCAGGGCGAGCGCGCCGACGACGTGGTGTCGGGCATCGTCGACCGGATGTTCGGCCGCAAGGGGACACCCCGTTGACGCGTGGTCGGCGCAAGCCGCCGGACGATCGCACCGCTGGGATCGTCAGCCGCGGCACTGCGGCCGTGATCGATCTGCTGGTCGCAGGAGCCATCGTCGGCATCCTCTACCTCGGCGCGGCATTGACCAGGCTGATGCTGCACCCGTCGTCGTTCAGCTTCCCCGCGCCGAACGCGTTCTTCTCGACGGCGGTGATGTTCGCCGTGGCCGTGTTGTATCTCGCAGGCTGCTGGGCCACCTCCGGCTGCACGGCGGGCGCGGTGGTGATGGGTCTGCGGGTCGTCGGTCGGCGTTCGGGCCGGGTATCGCTCGTGGTGGCGTTGGTGCGCGCGGCGGCCTGCGTGATCTTCCCCGTCGGCCTGGTGCTCGTCGCCGTCGACAGCGGCCGCCGCTCCGTGCAGGACCTGGTGCTCGGTACCCGGGTGGTCTACGTCAGACCGACGGGCCGATGAGCTCTTCGACGACCCACCGGGCGACGCCTGCGGGGTAGGGGTCCGGCGCGGCCCTCAACCACCGAGGATTGCCACGATTAGCACGATGATCGGAACCGATATCACCGTTGACGCCAAGGTCGCGTCACGTGCCAGCGATTCGTTGCGCCGGTACACCGCGGCGTAGGTGTTGATGTTCTGGGCCGAAGGTAGTGCCGCAAGCACGGTGATCAGCAACACCTGCTCAGGGGTGGCGTGAAATCCCCAGCGCGCCAGTGAGTAAGCCAAGGCGGGCATCAGCACGGTCTTGAAGATGACCACGATGACGAGGTCGACACGGTTCGTGCGGGTCGCGTCGCCGGTGCCGCTGGTCAGCGAGATGCCGAAGGCCAGGAGGACTGTTGGGATCGCGAGATCGGCGAGCAGTTCCAGCGGGGCAGCGGCGATGCCGGTGATCCTCACGCCGGCCGCGGCGAGTACCAGGCCCGCGACGCTGGCCGCGATGATCGGGTTGGTGACTAGGGCCAGCGCCTGCCGGCCGGGTGAACGCCGCGGCGTGCTTTCGGAATTGAGGACCGCGATCCCGATGGGTGCCATGACC
>NZ_JBOGDD010000166.1:0-15828 GCF_050701675.1 Mycobacterium sp.
CGCGACGGGTGAGCGGACCATGTTGCGTGAGCAGACGGTGCTCGGCGACTACCGGCCCGACGAGTACGTCGAGCGGCGGGACTGGGCGCCTGCGCCCGACGGCACCCGGATCCCGGTGTCGATCATCTACCGTGCGGGAGTACAGTTTCCGGCGCCGACGCTGCTCTACGGGTACGGTGCGTACGAGTCGTGCGAGGACCCACGGTTCTCCATCGCGCGGCTGTCGCTGCTGGACCGCGGCATGGTGTTCGTCATCGCGCACGTGCGTGGCGGCGGCGAGATGGGCAGGCCGTGGTACGAGCACGGCAAGATGCTGGAGAAGAAGAACACGTTCACCGACTTCATCGCGGTGGGCGCACATCTGGTGGGCACCGACGTGACCCGCCCCGAGAGCATGGTGGCGCTTGGCGGCAGCGCGGGTGGTCTGCTGATGGGTGCGGTGGCGAACATGGCACCGGACCTCTTCGCAGGCATCCTCGCCCAGGTGCCGTTCGTCGACGCCCTCACCACCATCCTTGACCCGTCGTTGCCCTTGACGGTCACCGAGTGGGACGAATGGGGAAATCCGTTGGCCGACGAGGACGTCTACCACTACATGAAGTCCTACACGCCGTACGAGAACGTCGAGGCCAAGGACTACCCGGCAATTCTGGCCATGACGTCGCTCAACGACACCAGGGTCTTCTATACCGAGCCAGCCAAATGGGTTGCAGCACTGCGTCATACCAAGACCGACGATCACCCGATCCTGTTGAAGACCGAGATGGTCGCCGGCCACGGCGGAATCAGCGGACGCTACGAGCGGTGGAAGGAAGCGGCATTCCAATACGCCTGGGTGCTAGCCACCGCAGACCGCGACAAACACGGCAGCGGACAGGTAGACGACCTCCTGAGCAGTCCGAACGTCTAAGCGGGACGTCATCGACTTCGGTGGGGCGGGCATCCGCGCCGCGTAGACGTTGGCGGGGAACATGACCAGCATCAGCAGGAACAGGCACACCGCCGCGGCGACGCGGGTCGGCGGGTAGAGAAGGCCCGCTGCCCCGAGCAGTTCCAGCACGCCGGTGAGCGTCACCAGTAGACCCGGCGACGGCAGCGCGGGCGGCACGATCGCGATCATGTCGCGACGCATCGCGGGGGCGAAGTGCGCTACCCCGGTCATGACGAACATGACCGCCAGTCCGACGGCGATCGCGGACGGCCAGTTGCCGACGTGGTCGACACCTAGCCAGCCGACGACGCGCGCGGCGATGCTGCCAAGGAGTAGAGCCAGAGTTACGGCCATCACGAACCTCTTTAACTAGACAGTGGCAAGATTACGATGACAACGATCCAGTCACTGTCAAGATTCCGGGCCTATGATGATCCGATGAGCAGGGAGTCCTACCACCACGGCGATCTCAAGGCGGTGATCCTTGGGCAGGCCGCGACTCTGGTGGCCGAACGCGGTGCCGACGGCATCTCGCTCCGCGAGCTGGCGCGTGCGGCGGGCGTCTCGCACGCCGCTCCCGCCCACCACTTCACCGACCGCCGAGGGCTCTTCACCGCGCTGGCCACCGAGGGCTACCGGCTGCTGACGGTCGCGCTGACCGATGCGCGACCGCGTTTCGTCGACGCGGCACGGGCCTACGTACGGTTCGCCCTCGACTACCCCGGCCACTACGAGGTGATGTTCGACAAGTCGCTGTACGACGACGCCGATCCCGAGCTGATTGCGGCTGCTGCCGCGGCCGGCGCCGAACTCAACCGCGGCGTCGGTACTCTCACCGACGAGCACGCAAGGGACGACCCCGAAGGCGCCGCGCTCGCGGCTTGGTCACTGGTGCACGGGTTTTCGCTGCTCTGGCTGAACGACGCGGTCGACACCGCGGGGGATCCGGTGGCCACGGTCGAGCGCCTGGCGGGCATCCTGTTCAGCAGTTAGCGCGTCATCGTGGTGACGGCAGTCGCAGGCCCGTCATGCCACCATCCACCACCAGGATCGTCCCGGTCGTCGATGCGGCCTGCGGGCTCGCGAGGTAGGCGATCGCCTCGGCGACCTCCGCCGCACTGACGAGCCGGCCCATCGGCTGACGCGCAGCAAGCGCTTCGCGTTCGCGCGTGCTGTCCCGTGCGCCCGCCATGAGTCGGGAGACCCACGGCGTGTCTGCGGTGCCCGGTGACACGGCGTTGACCCGGATGCCGTCACCCACGTGGTCGGCGGCCATCGCGAGCGTCAACGCGGCGATCGCTCCCTTGCTGGCCGAGTAGAGCGCGCGGTTGGGCACCCCGACACCGGCCACCACCGAGGCCGTGTTGACGACGGCCGCGTGTGTCGAGGCACGGAGGTGGGGCAGCGCACATCGCGTCACCCGGGCGACCCCCACGACGTTGACGTCGAGCACACGCAGCCACTCGGCGTCGTCATTCGCGTCGATCGCGCCGACCGCGCCGATGCCGGCATTGTTGACCAGGATGTCGATACCGCCGAATGTGTTGACCACCTTTGCTATTGCACGCTCGACGTCTCCGGAGTCGGCGATATCGCAGCGCACCGCGAGGCGCTGTTGGTCCAGTCCGTCCTCGCAGTCGCGGTCCAGGATCGCGACCCTCGCGCCGCGTGCACAGAGCAGATCCGCTGTCGCCGCACCGATACCGCTTGCGCCGCCGGTGATCACGGCGATGTGGCCGTCGAACTGGCCGGTCATCGCGGCGCCACCACGAGCTGGCGTTGGGTGCCGAGGAGATCGCCGCCGAGTGTCATGACATCGCCTGCCGCGAGGTAGGACGGCGGCGACATGCCCATGCCGACGCCAGGGGGTGTGCCGGTGTTGATGAGGTCGCCCGGCTCGAGCACCATGAACTGACTCAGGTAGCGCACGATCTCGGTGGGGGAGAAGATCATCGTCGCCGTCGAGCCATCCTGACGACGAATGTCGTTGACCTCTAGCCAGAGTCGGAGATCGGACTCGTCGGGAACCTCGTCGAGGGTCACCAGCCACGGTCCGGCGGGGTTGAACGTCTCGGCCGACTTGCCCTTGGACCACTGACCGCCGCGGTCCATCTGGAAGGTCCGCTCGCTGACGTCGTTCACCAGGGTGAAGCCGGCGATCGCCCGGCGAGCCGCGGCCTGGTCGTCGAGGTAGGAGGCGCGACGACCGATGACGATGCCGAGCTCCACCTCCCAGTCCACGGCATCTGCTGCCCGCGGGATCCGGACGTCGTCGAAGGGGCCGACAAGGGTGTTGGGGGGCTTGGTGAAGAGGATCGGCTCCTCGGGGATGGCCTGCCCGGTCTCCTCGGCGTGGTCGCGGTAGTTGAGCCCGATGCACAGGATCTGATGGGGCCGGGCGATGGGCGGCCCCACGCGCTCTCCGGCGAAGCCGCGGACCTCGCCGTCGGCGCATCGTCGTGCGAACACGCCACGAAGCTCGTCCATGCCGTCGGCGAAGAAGGACTCGTCGTAGTCGCTGATCACGTCGGAGACGTCGACGTAGTGGTCGGCGTCCACGCGGACGACGGGTCGTTCGGTGCCGGGTTCTCCCAGCCTCATGAGTCGCACGGGGGCCTCCTCGTCGGTGCGGTGTGTCCGTCGCGGCCGATGGTAGCCTGTCTTGTCAGACAACGAAACGCCTGCCCGACGAAGGCAGCAATCGACGGGAGCACCACCGTGTCCGATCTCAGCCAGCGCGTCGTGATGGTCACCGGAGCTGGCAGTGGTATCGGACTGGCGGCGGCCCGTGCGGCGCTGGCGCAGGGCGCACTGGTCGCGTTCCTCGATCGGGACGGCGAGGCGATCCGGACGGCGGTCGAGGCGGTGGCGGCACCGGACCGGGCGTTGGCCGTCGACTGCGACGTCACCAGCATCGAGCAGGTGGACTCGGCCTTCGGCGCCGTCGAGTCGACCTTCGGCCCGGTCAGTGGGCTGGTCAACTCCGCCGGTATCGAGCGCGGGGGACCCAGTCATCTGATGGACCCCGGCCAGTGGCGTTCGACCATCGACGTCAATCTGACCGGGACGTTCCTGGTGTCGCAGCGGGCCCTGCGGTCCGAGGAGTCACGGGCCGGGCTCAGCATCGTCTGCGTGTCGTCTCCTGCGGCGTTCGTGGGCTTCTCGGCGGGCGAGAATGCCGCCTATTCGGCGTCGAAGGGCGGCGTCAGCGCCCTGGTCCGCACGCTGGCCATCGAATACGCACCCGCGCGGGCGCGGGTCAACGCGGTGGTGCCGGGCGCCACGGAGACTCCACTGATGTGGGCCAATGTGCCTGCCGCGGACATCGACAACGTGCGTCATGACGTCGAGGACGCGGTCCCGCTGGGCCGGCTGGCTGATCCGAAGGAGATCGCCGAGGCAATAGTCTGGTTGCTGAGTAACCGCTCCGCCTATGTCACGGGGACACATCTCGTGTGCGACGGCGGACTACTGGCAAAGGCAGCTATTTCAGTATGACGACGGACGAACGCCTGCCGCGACGACTCACGACGGGCAGCGTCGTTGACCAGGTGGCCAACGAGGTATTGCGCCTGATCGAGATTCGGCAGCTCAGCGCGGGGGACAAGCTGTTGTCCGAGCCGGACCTGGCTTCGCAACTGGGCGTGGGACGTTCGACAGTGCGCGAGGCCAAGCAGTTGTTGATCTCCAAGGGATTTCTGGAGTCCCGCGGCAAGGTCGGCACCTTCGTGGCCGATCCCGAGAGCAGGAGCCTGCCGATCGAGATGATGCAGGCGATGCTGACCGAGCGTCGGGTCGAGGAGCTGCACGAGGCCCGCAACATCCTCGAGGTCGGGGCGATCCAGCTGGCCTGCCAGAACGCCACCGACACCGAACTCGACCGCCTGCACGTGCATCTCGACGACCTGGCCGTGGTGACCAGCGATCGAGACTTCTGGGAGGGCACGGTCTCATTCCACGAGGAGATCGTGCGCTGCTGTCACAACGCGACGGTCAGCTTCATGTACAAGTCACTGTCGGACTCCATGCGCACCGAACAGCTGCCGCTGCACGTTCGCGAGAACGAGCGCAAGATCGGAGTCGAGTTGCACCGCCGGTTGATCAGCGCGCTACAGACCCGCAATCCGGGTGCCGCGGCCGCGGCGATGACCGAGCACCTGGCCCAGTCTCACGATCACGACCTCGACGTGCTCCGCCGCGCTTAGCAACGCAACGCTTAGAAAACGCAACGTTCGCACGAATCGATTGACATGGGTCTGCCATGGACTTACGTTGTCTGACATCAGACAAAGAATCGGGAGATTTCGTTGAAGATCGTTGACGTCGTATGCCATGTGCTCCTCGACCCGGAGTACAACGTGGGCGCGACCAGTTCCGCGCAGGACGACCTCGTGGTCGAGGTCATCACCGACACCGGAGTCGTGGGGATCGGCGAGACCGACGTCAACCCGTGGATCGCCAAGGCCTGCATCGAGGCACCGGGTACGCACACGATGGGACGGGGTCTCAAGGAGATCCTGCTGGGCCGCGATCCCCTCGACGTCGAGGGCATCTGGGAGGCCATGTACGTCGGCACCGCCATGAACGGTCGGCGTGGGGCCGTCGTCCATGCCTTCGGCGCGATCGACATGGCGTTGCACGACCTGCGCGGTAAGGCGCTCGGCCTGCCCTGCCACCAGCTGCTGGGCGGTGCGGTGCGCGAGGCCGTGACGCCATACGCGTCGCTTCAGCCCGATCAGACCAGCTTCGAGCACTACAAGCACTCGATGGCCGAATGGGGCGCGATGGCACGCGATCTCGGCTTCCGGGCGGCCAAGCTCGAGGTGACGCTCGGCGGCGCGTACGCGCACCTGGGGCTCAGCGAGGACGTCGGCCGCATGGTCGAGGTCATCGGGGCCGTGCGCGAAGCGGTCGGGCCGGAGATGACCCTGATGGTCGACGCGCAGTACTCCTTCGCCGATGCGGACTCCTGCATGGCGGCAATCGCGGAGTGGGAGCCCTTCGACATCTACTTCCTCGAGACGCCGCTGCCGTCCGACGACATCGACGGGTACGCGCGCCTGGTGGCCGAACAGTCCATCCCCATCGCGACGGGGGAGTGGCTGGCGACGCGATTCGAGTTCGCCGAACTGATCGCACGCCACTCGCTCGACGTCGTCCAGCCCGACATCGGACGGGTCGGCGGCCTGACCGAGGCACGCCGCGTCGTCGAGCTGGCCGAGAACGCCGATCTCATTGTGGTGCCGCACATCTGGAAGACCGGCATCTCGATCGCCGCGGGCCTGCACCTGGCCGCCACCACCCACCGCATCCCGTTCATCGAGTTCCTGCCCGGGGAGCTGTCCTCGTCGAATCTGCGCAAATCGCTGCTGACCAGTGACATCACACTGGTCGACGGACAACTCGCCGTCCCGAACACACCCGGCCTCGGGTTCGAACTCGACCGCGACGCCATGACCCGATTCGAGGCCGCCGCCTCGGCGGTCTGATCCACCCGAATTCCGGCTGCTGGTGCGGCCGGTTGCAGTACCCGTTTCGTGCCTTGCCACCCTCGACCCAGACCCGGAGGTTTTGGACATGACCGACCCAGTTCCGAATAGCGCAGATTCGCCGACCCTGGACAGCTCCGCTGTCACGCTGCCCGGTGTCCTCATGCAGGCGATCACCCACATCGCCCCCGTCGTCGGGCTCATCTTCACGGTCCAGGCGATCACCGGCGTTGCAGGTATCGCCAGCCCGTTCGCCCTGGCCTTCGCCTGCCTGGCGATGGCCACCGTCTCGGTGTCGGTGATCCAGCTGTCGAAGAAGATCTCGTCGGCGGGCGGCTACTTCACCTGGGTGAGCCAGATCATCGGCCCGCGCAGCGGCTTCTTCGTGGCCTGGGTCTTCCTGCTGTTCGAACCCATCGGAGCCGGCATCAACCTGGCGTTCCTGGGCGGCATCCTCGAGGCAACGCTGCAGTCGGAGTACGGCTTTCGGTTGCACTGGTGGATCACGGCGGGCCTCGGGGCGGCCCTGTTGACCGTGGTCTCGTACTTCGGGCTCAAGATCTCGATTCGCTTCATCGTCCTGATGGGCATCTTCGAGTTGGCGGTGTGCATCGCACTCGCGGCGACCGGTCTGCTCAACCCCGGCGAGGGCGGAGTCAACTTCGCCCCGTTCAATCCCGCGAACGCGCTGAGCTTCAACGGTCTGTTCCTCGGCATCGTCTTCTCGATCTTCGCGTTCGCAGGGTTCGAGACCGTCGCACCGCTCGCCGAGGAGAGCCGCGACCCGAAGAAGACGCTGCCTCGCGCGGTGATGCTGTCACTGGTGGTCGCGGGCGCGTTCTTCCTGTTCACCTCGTGGGGTGTGCTGGTCGGCTGGGGCACCGAGGACGTGGACTCGTTCGTCGCCGATGGCTCGGGCGTGCTCACGCTGGCGCACAAGCTGTGGGGCAGCGCCTGGATCCTGGTGATGATCGCGCTCATCAACTCGGCGCTGGCCGTCGGCGTGGCCGTGCAGAACGCGTCGACCCGGGTCATCTTCGGCATGGCCCGCGCAGGCGCTCTGCCGGCCCCGCTGGCCAAGATCCATCCCCAGCGCCGCACGCCCGTCAACGCGGTATGGGCGCAGTCCGCCATCACGGCGGTGGTCGCGCTGGGCGGCGGCTTCGCATTCGGAGCGGTCGGCGTCCTGGAGTTCGCGGCCATCATCATCACGATCTGCGTGATCATCGTCTACTCGGCGGGCAATCTGTCGTCGTGGCGCCTCTACTCGCGGACCTATCCCGGTGAGTACAACCGGTTCACCCACCTCGCGATGCCGGTCGTGTCGACGGTGATCCTGTTGTTCGTCGGCTACAAGACCCTGTTTCCGTTGCCGACCGGAGTCAACGGCTGGGCCCCGATCGTGGCCGTCGCCTGGATGTGCATCGGCCTCGCGATCGTGGTGGTGCTGTCCAGAAGCGGCAAGGCCGTCTGGATGGACCGGGCGGGCCGCGGGCTTGTCGAGGCGGAGCACGTGCTGAGCGAGAAGGCATCCGGGCCCGAATGATCGCGCCGGTGTCCGCGGATCTCGTCCTGTCAGCCGGGGCGGAACTCGCAGAGAGCCCGTTCTTCAGATCCGGCACGCTGAGTTGGGTCGACGGACCGTGCGGTGAGATCCACCAGACGCAGGTGGCGAGCGGTCACGACGACGTCCGGCGGTACGGAGTGGAGTTCGGCGCGGCGGTTCCCCGCGCCGACTCCGATGCCTTCCTGGCTGCGACCTCGAACGGATTCGCCATCGTGGACGGCGACGGCGTGCACCTCGAGCACGGCGTCGCCGCCGACGAGGACCTGTTCATGAATGACGGCGCGTGCGACTCCCACGGCAGGTTCTGGGCGAGCGTCAACGGCGTCGACGACGCGCCGGGGCGGGCCTCGCTGCACGTGTGGGCGCCAGACACCGACCCTCGTACGGCGGTCGACAGCGGCTTCGCGCTGCTCAACGGTATCGGCTGGAGCCCGGAGGGCACCGCGATGTACGTCGTCGACAGCATTCCGCGTCAGCTGTTCGCCTACGACTTCGACGCCGACGCCGGTGTCGCGACGAATCGTGTGCTGGTGCAAACGTTCTCGGCGGTCTACGGGCTACCCGACGGGCTGGCTGTCGACACCGAGGGATGCCTGTGGATCGCGTTCTACGAAGGCGGATGCGTGCGACGGGTCGCCCCGGACGGACGCACGCTCTCCGAGCACCGGCTACCCGTGTCACGACCCACGAGCTGTGCGTTCGGCGACGGTCACGACCTGTACGTCACCACGGCCCGCGAGGGTCTGACGCCGGCTGATCTGGAGGCCGAGCCTCATGCCGGCGGGATCTGGCATATCGACGCCGGGGTCGCTGGACTGCGGACCTGGGAGGGATGGATGTGAGCATTGCGACGAGCACGCGACAGGGATGGGAGATCGTCGTACTGCGCTCGGAGCACCTCGAAGTCGAGGTGCTGCCGGGCAAGGGTGGCGACGTGCTGGGTGTCCGTCGGCTCGAGGACGACCTGAATGTGCTGTGGAGCAGTCCGTGGGGCCTGCGTCCCCGTGGTGCGTTCAGCGCCGCGAACGAGAGCGAGGGCCGGCTGATGGAGGCCTACCCCGGCGGCTGGCAGACGGTGTTCCCCAACGGGGGTGACGCCTCGCCCGCGCACGGCACCGTATGGGGCATGCACGGTGAGGTGTGGCTCGCGCCGTTTGGCTGGGAACCGTTGGGGACAAACGGGATCGCGATGCGGACGCGCCTCGTGCACAGCCCGTTCGCCGTGGCCAAGGATGTCCACGTGGACGGTTCGCGCGTCACGATCAGCGAGACGATCACGAACTGCGGTGGGCATCCGGTCGACGTGATGTGGAGCCACCACCCGGCATTCGGGGCACCGTTGCTGTCGGCCGACTCGATCATCGACGTGCCCGGCGCGACTGTTCTCGTCGACGACATCACACCACCAGGCCACACCGACATCACGCCCGCGGCGTCCGGACGGTGGCCGTGCGTTGCCGCCCCGGACGGTGGCTTGACCGACCTGAGCCGGCTGCCCGCCGGCACGGAGACGGTGTCACGGATGGGCTACCTGACCGATCTGGCCGAGGGTTCGATCCACCTGCGCAACCCGCAGCTGGGAGCCGGGGCGCTGATTGCCTGGGACACCGCGGTCATGCCACATGCGTGGTACTGGTTGGAATGCCATGGCAGCCCTGATTTCCCGTGGTACCAGCAGGCCTATGTGCTTGGTCTCGAACCGGCGTCGTCGTATCCCGGCCAGGGCATCGCGGCGGCCCGGGAACGGGGTACCGCGATGACAGTCCACCCCGGGGACAGCCGGACTGCCACGGTCAGCCTGACCGTCACCGACGGATCTCCGTAGGCTGCGCGTGGACATCGAGGCGCTGTTCTCGACCCTGCCCGCGGGTGTGGCCGTCACGGACCCGGACATCGTCGCCTCCTATGCGCGTGACCAGTCGACGTTCACCGACTCCTCGCAGCCGCTCGCGATGCTGGCCCCGACATCTACTGACGAGGTCTCGCAATGCCTGGCCTGGGCTCATCAGCACTGCATCCCAGTCGTCGCGCGCGGCGCCGGAACCGGTCTGAGCGGCGGCGCGAACGCCACCCCAGGTTCAGTCGTCCTCTCGCTGCACCGCATGACGTCGTTGCTCGCGATCGACCCGGTCGAACGGCTGGCGGTCGTGCAACCGGGCATGATCGTTGGCGACTTGCGGGCCGAGGTCGCCCGCCTGGGCCTGCACTATCCGCCCGACCCGGGCAGTGTCGAGATGAGTTCGATCGGCGGCAACGTTGCCACCAACGCGGGCGGCATGTGTTGCGTCAAGTACGGCACCACGGGTGATTTCGTGGAGAGCCTGCAGATCGTGCTCGCCGACGGCCGGGTCATGCGCACGGGGAGTCGCACGGTCAAGGGCGTCGCCGGCTACGAGCTGACGAGCCTGTTCGTCGGCTCCGAGGGAACGCTGGGCGTCATCACCGAGATCACGGTGCGACTGCTGCCTGCGCCCCGCTTGCCGCACACCCTGGTTGCCTCGTTCTCGAGCCTTGCCGACGCGGGCGAGGCGGTCGCTGGACTGCGGCGCGAGGGCGTGTCGCTGTCTATGCTCGAGATCCTCGACCGGACGACGATCAGTGCGGTCAACGACATGCTGCGGATGGGCCTGGACGACGTCGACGCCCTGCTGCTCATGCAGTCCGACGCGCGAACACCGTCTGCCGACCTGGACACGGCCGAGGAGGTGTGCGGGGCGGCGATCGACCTCGTGCGCAGCGAGGATCCAGCCGAGTCCGGGCTACTGCTCGCTGCGCGGCGGCAGGCGTTACCCGCACTGGAACGACTCGGCGACTGCCTGCTGGATGACGTGTGCGTCCCCATCGCCCGGATCACCGAGCTGATCGAGACGGTCGCCGGGATCGCCGACCGTACCGGCTTGAGGATCGGGGTCTTCGGGCACGCGGGCGACGGCAACCTCCATCCCACCGTCATCTTCGACCGCGCCGATCCGGCGAGCCACGCCGCCGCCGTCCAGGCGTTCGACGAGATCACGGGCGCGGCACTCAGACTCGGCGGCACGATAACCGGCGAGCACGGGGTTGGGCTGCTCAAGCAGGGCTGGCTGCGGCGTGAGCTGGATCCGGTCAACATCCAGGTGCAGCGCGCCGTCAAACTCGCCCTCGACCCGCACGGGATCCTCAATCCCGGCAAGGCAATCGGGAGTTGATCCGCCTCACCCATGGAGTGTTAGCGTCGGGGGCGTGAGCCTCAATGAGATCGCCCTGACCACCCTCGACGGCAAGCCGACCTCGCTTGCCGAATTCGCCGACGACGCCGTGCTCGTCGTCAACGTGGCATCGAAGTGTGGTCTGACGCCGCAGTACACCGCTCTGGAGCAGCTGGCCAAGGATTACGGCGAGCGCGGGCTCACGGTGATCGGCGTGCCGTGCAACCAGTTCATGGGCCAGGAGCCCGGCACGGCGGAGGAGATCCAGTCGTTCTGCTCCACCACCTACGGCGTGACGTTCCCACTGCTGGAGAAGATCGACGTCAACGGCGCCGATCGGCATCCGCTCTACGCCGAGCTGACCAAGACCGCAGACGGCGACGGCGAGGCGGGCGACGTGCAGTGGAACTTCGAGAAGTTCCTGTTGGCGCCCGGCGGCGAGATCGTCAACAGGTTCCGTCCGCGCACGGTGCCCGACGCGCCAGAGGTGATCAGCGCGATCGAGGCCGTCCTGCCCCGCTGACCCCTGATCGTCAACTCCCACCCACGTGTCTGACACCGTCGGGACACCTGACGTTGCCATACTCGTTGCGTGGCTGGAGAACTGATCGTCTCGATCTCCGGGATCAAGGACCGCACGCTGGCCGACGTCGACGCGTTCCGCCAGGAGCTCGCCGCCCGGGGCGTGCCCGCCTCGTACCTGGTGGCACCCCGGCTCAAGGGCGGCTACCGGCTGGATCGCGACGACGCGACCGTCGAGTGGCTGACGCGGCACCGCGCCGAGGGGGACTCCGTCGTCCTGCACGGCTACGACGAGGCCGCCACCAAGAAGCTCCGCGGTGAATTCGCCACGTTGCAGGCGCACGAGGCCAACCTTCGGCTGATGGGCGCCGACCGGGTTCTCGAGCACCTCGGCCTGCGCACCCGACTGTTCGCCGCCCCGGGGTGGACGGTATCGGCCGGCACGGTCACTGCGTTGCCGCGCAACGGATTCCGTCTCGTCGCGGGGCTGAGCGGTATCACCGACCTGGTGCGTGGAACGACGTCGAGGGCCAGGGTCGTCGGCATTGGCGAGGGCTTCCTCACCGAGTCGTGGTGGTGCCGGACTCTGGTGCTGTCGGCCGACCGCACCGCCCGGCGGGCGGGGACCGTCCGCGTCGCCGTGGCCGCGGGACAGCTGCGCCGACCGGGTCCGCGCCAGGCAATGCTCGACGCCATCGACCTGGCCCTGATGCATCGGTGCGCCCCTGCCGTCTACCGCTGGGAACCGAAGCCGGCGTTGACGGACGCCGCCTGACCCGGACCGCTAACGTGGCTTCCTATGGCTGATGCTGACGTCATCGTGGTCGGAGCCGGGCTGGCCGGACTGGTGGCCGCCTGCGAGGTGCTGGACAAGGGCCGCTCGGTCCTGATCGTCGACCAGGAGAACGCCGCCAACCTGGGCGGGCAGGCGTTCTGGTCGTTCGGCGGCCTGTTCTTCGTCGACAGTCCCGAACAGCGCAGGTTGGGTATCCGCGACAGTCACGAGCTGGCGCTGCAGGACTGGTTGGGCACCGCGGGATTCGACCGCCCCGAGGATCACTGGCCGCGCCAATGGGCGCACGCCTACGTCGACTTCGCGGCGGGGGAGAAGCGCAGCTGGTTGCGTGAGCGGGGGCTGCGGACCTTCCCGCTGGTGGCCTGGGCCGAACGCGGCGGTTACGACGCCCGGGGGCATGGCAATTCGGTGCCCCGCTTCCACGTCACCTGGGGTACCGGGCCTGGCCTGGTCGAGATCTTCGCCCGTCAGCTCCTGGCCGCCGGTTCGAAGGTGCGGTTCGCGCATCGCCACCGTGTCGACGAGGTCATCGTGGAAGGTGGCACGGTCACCGGGGTGCGTGGTGCCGTCCTCGAGCCGTCGGCAGCGCAACGCGGTGTCGCGTCGTCACGAAACACGGTGGGCGAGTTCGAATTTCGCGCTCCGGCCGTCATCGTCGCCAGCGGCGGCATCGGTGGCAATCACGATCTGGTCCGCGAGAACTGGCCGGCCAGGATCGGCCGGGTACCGGAGCAGCTGCTCAGCGGCGTGCCCGAACACGTCGACGGCCGGATGCTGGGCATCAGCGAGGCAGCTGGCGCCAATCTGATCAACCGCGACCGGATGTGGCACTACACCGAGGGCATCACCAACTACGACCCCATCTGGCCGAAGCACGGCATCCGCATCCTGCCGGGACCGTCGTCGATCTGGCTCGACGCCACCGGGCGGCGGCTGCCCGCGCCCCTGTATCCCGGCTTCGACACCCTCGGCACGCTCGAGTACATCGCGAAGACGGGCCACGACTACACGTGGTTCGTGCTCAACGCGCGGATCATCGAGAAGGAGTTCGCGCTGTCGGGTCAGGAACAGAACCCCGACCTGACCGAGCGCGACGTGCGGAAGGTCCTGTCGCGGGTGCGGCCAGGCCCGCCGCCACCAGTGCAGCGATTCGTCGACCGTGGCGTCGACTTCGTCTCGGCGACGACGCTTCGCGGTCTGGTCGCCAAGATGAACGACGTGCCCGCCGTCGAACCGCTCGACTACGACGTCGTCGAGGCGGAGGTGACGGCCCGCGACCGCGAAGTCCGCAACTCGTATACCAAGGACAGCCAGGTGATCGCGATCAGAGCCGCCCGCGGCTACCTGGCCGACCGGGTTGCCCGTGTCGTCGCGCCGCACCGGATCACCGATCCCAAGGCGGGCCCGCTGATCGCGGTCAAGTTGCACATCCTTACGCGAAAGTCGTTGGGAGGCATCGAGACCGACCTCGACTCCCGCGTCATGAAGGCCGACGGGACCGCGGTCGCCGGGCTCTACGCGGCAGGCGAGGCCGCCGGTTTCGGCGGCGGCGGCGTGCACGGCTATCGCTCGCTGGAGGGCACCTTCCTCGGTGGCTGTGTGTTCTCCGGCCGCGCGGCGGGCCGCGCCGCGGTGCGCGACACGGCTTAGAGGCGAGCTCCGGTCAGAACTCCGTGCCGGTTTCCTCCGTCAGCACCTGGAAGTCGGTGTCGGTCATGTCCGAGAGCCGCCCGTAGTAGATGCCACGGGCCTCCTTGGCGACGACGGCCTGGTGGATGGGGATGGCGCGGTCGGGCGCCACCGCCCGCAGGTAGTCCACGGCCTCCGAGAGCTTCATCCACGGCGCGGCGGCGGGGGTGGCGAGGACGTCCACGGGTTCGCCGGGGTTGAACAGCGCGTCGCCGGGATGCATCAACCGCGCGGGGTGCCCCTCGTCGCCGACGAGATAGGAGATGTTGTCGATCACCGGGATCTCCGGGTGGATCACCGCGTGGGTGCCACCGACTCCTCGCACGTTCAGGTGGCCAACGGTGACCGCGTCGCCGACGTGGACCGCCTGCCACGCCCCACCGAGCTGGGCTGCCGTCATCGGGTCGGCGTACAGCGCGGCCTGCGGGTTGGCGTCGAGCAGGGCGGGCAGTCGCTCCACGTCGGCATGGTCGGGGTGTTGGTGCGTGATCAGGATCGCCGACAACCCCGTGACGCCCTCGAAGCCGTGCGAGAAGTTGCCCGGATCGAAGAGCACGGTGGTCTCGGCGCCGCCGGGGCCGTCTCGGAAGCTTGCGAGGAGGCAGGAGTGGCCGAAGTGCGTCAGTTGCATGCCTCCATTGTGGCGCGCCAGGTCGCCGGTAGAGTGAGCGCCGAGCAATCTTCCCAAGGACAGGAGCCGCGCGTGGCCCGCGTCGTAGTGCACGTGATGCCCAAGACGGTGATCCTCGACCCGCAGGGGCAGGCGATCGTCGGAGCGCTGGGCCGCCTCGGTGTCGCCGGCATCTCTGATGTCCGGCAGGGCAAGCGTTTCGAGCTCGAGGTCGACGACTCCGTCAGCGACGAGACGCTCGCCGAGATCGCCGAGTCGCTCCTGGCCAACACCGTCATCGAGGACTGGACCGTGACTCGGGAGGACCAGTGACCGCCCGGGTGGGTGTCATCACCTTCCCCGGCACGCTCGACGACGTCGACGCAGCCCGTGCCGTGCGGTTGGCAGGCGCCGAATCCGTCAGCCTCTGGCACGCCGACGCCGATCTCAAGGGTGTGGACGCGGTCGTCGTCCCCGGCGGGTTCTCCTACGGTGACTACCTGCGCTGCGGCGCGATCGCCAAGTTCGCGCCGGTGATGGGCGAGGTCGTGACGGCTGCGCGCGGTGGTCTACCAGTCTTGGGGATCTGCAACGGCTTTCAAGTTCTGTGCGAGGCGGGACTGTTGCCGGGCGCATTGACCCGCAACGCCGGTCTGCACTTCGTGTGCCGTGACGTGTGGCTCGAGGTGGCATCGACGTCGTCGGCGTGGACCACGCGCTACGAGCCCGGCGCCGACCTGCTTGTGCCGTTGAAGTCGGGCGAGGGACGATTCGTCGCGTCCGACGCCGTTCTCGACGAACTCGAGGGCGAGGGCCGCGTCGTCTTCCGCTACCGCGAGAACCCGAACGGCTCGCTGCGGAACATCGCCGGGATCAGCTCGGCCGACGGCCGCGTGGTCGGGTTGATGCCGCATCCCGAGCACGCGACCGAGGCGCTGACGGGCCCGTCCGACGACGGACTTGGGCTGTTCTACTCGGCGCTCGACGCGGTGCTCGCGGCTTAGCTCCAGCGGTTTCGGCGCGGTCAGTCGCGCTG
>NZ_JBOGDD010000167.1:0-1741 GCF_050701675.1 Mycobacterium sp.
GTGTTCATTGCCATGGCTGCCTTCCAACTCTTATCCGTGCGGATCCCCGTAGCCGATGAATCGCCGGCTATCGGTGTCGACACCGGCCGAGCCCGGATCTGGGCGTTCGGCAAAGCGGCGGAGTGTCGCATTGGACTCTTTGAGGCATCGATAAGAAAACGCTTACGTTGCGAACCTTGATCATTTCGTGTTCTAGACGTGACCTTTGGGGCCCAGTGTTACCAAAGTGAAATAAGTGCAACGAGGCACTTCAACGGCGAGCCGGGAGTTCTCGATGACCCTCATGACGATGCACAGCCCGTGGACGTCACCGACGCTGCACAACGCGATGGTGGTGCGCCAACGAATGGCGTGGTCCGACTTCGTCAATGGGTTCGCGCTGGTCGGCCGCCCGCTGGTGGTGACCCTGGGCATCATCGCGGCGGCCGCAATGTGGCCCTCGCCCGCACATGCCGACCAGTCGAGCGATGCGGCCGCCAATGCATTGAACGACGTCGGGATCGGCAACAACGGCCCGCTCAGCACCACGCTTGCCGGCATCGGGCAGTCGATCTGCCCGATGCTGGTGAAACCCGGCGCGACAGTCGGCTCGACGGCCGCCGAGCTGTCAGGGCACACCGGCTTGTCTGCGGACATTGCAGGCTGGGTCACGAGCATGGCAATTCAGTCGCAGTGCCCGAGCTTCATGACATCGCTGGCCAACGGCAGCGTGCCAGGACCGCTGCAAACCCTGGCCGACAGCGCCGCCCCGGCCAGCCCCTTTCAGCTACCGGGCACCAATCCCCCTGCCTCGACCTTCCCGTTCGCGTTGCCCACCACGGCCACCACCCCGGGCAGTGGGCTACTGATACCGGGTCAGTAACCGCGCGACGCCAAGTCAGTTGAGCACTGCCTCTAGCCGGGTCCGTCGCTGGCCGCCGCCAACAGTGGCACCACCAGATCGCTGATCGGCGTAGGGATGCCGCGAGATCGACCGCACCGCAGCACGACTCCGTTCCGGCTGTCCCATTCGAGGGGCCGGCCGGCTTGTCGGTCGGCGAGGATGGAGGTGCCCAGGTCGGCTGGAGCACTTTGAAATCCGTCGAGGATCGCTTGCGGTACTTCGTCGCCCAGTGTGGCGCCCTCCGCACGAGCAACCTCGAGACATTCCCGTAGGTAGGCCAGCGACAGTTCAGTGACGTCGGCTCTGGCGAACATGCCGGCACGGCGACCCGCCAGAACCATCAAGCCCGCGACCGCGTTCTGTAGAAGCTTTCGCCATGCGACGGACGTGAAATCCACCGCTACGTCGACCGAGCACCGTGTGCCGCGCAGCGCCGCGAGCACCACGCTGGTCGCCGGCGTGTCCGGCAAGGTGAGGCGCGGCTCGCCGCGTAGCCACACCGAAGCATCCGATTCGCGTTGGGCGGGAAACCACACCACCGAGGGCAGCACTGGACCACCGGACGCGTACGGCGCGACGAGCGCCTTCTGCTCAACACCGTTCTGCAGCACGCAGACAACGGTCTTCGCAGTGCACAGTGCGGAGAGCCACGGTGCCGCCGCCCGCACCTGTGTCGACTTGACCGCGACGAAGACCAGGTCGAACGTGTCCTCGATCTCGGCCGGATCGATCCGCACGGGCCCCGGCACGACGACATGGCCGCCGTCGTCGCGCAGCTCCAGATGCTCGTGCGGCGAGCGGCCGCAAATTGTCGGCGTGCGCCCGACCTCGTGAAGCGCCGCCGCCACGGTCGTGCCG
>NZ_JBOGDD010000168.1:0-7929 GCF_050701675.1 Mycobacterium sp.
GCCCAAGGTCCTGATCCACCACAACGTGGCGGGCCAGCCGATCAACCGCCTGCTGACGGCCGCCGACCGCGCGTGGGCCGCCGCCGCTGGGCACGGGGTGTTCGGGCCTCGGGTGCGCTGGCGCGCGATGCTGGAGACGCTGGCCGCCGATGGCCATCCCGTCGAGCCGCCGCGGCGGCGCCTACGCGACGGCGTGCTGTCCGTGCCGTGGTCAGCCGTCGCACCTCAGTAGCGGTCGCACCTCACTAAGCTGGGCCCATGCGGATTGCCCTTGCGCAGATCCAGAGCAGCACCGACCCGTTGACCAACCTCGACCTCGTCGAGGGCTACACGCGGCGCGCGGCCGACGCAGGCGCCCGTCTGGTGCTCTTCCCCGAGGCCACGATGTGCCGGTTCGGAGTGCCGCTGAAACCCGTTGCCGAACCGCTCGACGGGCCGTGGGCCACTGGCGTGCGGACACTCGCCGAGCGGTCCGGGATCGTGGTCGTGGCGGGGATGTTCTGCCCCAGCGACGACGGCCGCGTCACCAACACCCTGATCGCGACGGGTGCGGGCATCGACGAGCACTATCACAAGATCCATCTCTACGACGCCTTCGGATTCACCGAATCACGCACGGTCGCACCAGGTCTCGACCCCGTGGTGATCACCGTCGACGGCGTCGGCGTCGGCGTGACCACCTGTTACGACATTCGCTTCCCCGAGCTGTACGTCGAGCTCGCCCAGCGTGGCGCTCAGGTCATCACGGTGCACGCGTCGTGGGGGTCGGGCCCAGGCAAGCTCGAACAGTGGACCCTGCTCGCCAGGGCCCGCGCGCTCGACTCCACCAGCGTCGTTGCCGCGGTCGGTCAGGCCTACCCGGGCGACGAGATCGCCGCCTCCGGGCCGACCGGGGTCGGCGGCAGCCTGGTCTGCTCCCCCACCGGCGACGTGGTGACCGCGGCGGGCGCCGATCCCCAGCTCCTGGTCTTCGACGTCGACCTGAATACCGTCGACCAAGCGCGAGACGCCATCGCCGTGCTGCGCAACCGAGCCGAGTTCGCGCAGTCCGGTAGGGCACAATCGCAGGCGTGACCGATCCCTCCGATCCCTGGGCCCGTCCCGCCCAACAGCCGCCGCCGCCGAATCAGCCCCAGTCAGGGAGCCCGGTAGAGCCGCAGTACGCCGGGCCGCCACCTCAGGGACCACCGGATCAGGGGCCGCCGCCTCAGGGACAACCACCCCAGGGATATCCGCCTCAGGGCCCTCCTCCTCAGGGTCTTCCTCAGACCCGGCCGTCCGAGGAGCCGACCCCGTCGCGGGGCGGCGGATTCAAGCGCCTCATCCGCGACCCACTCTCGATCGTGCTGGTCGTCGTCATCGTCCTCGCGCTCGGTGCCGCCGGCCTGATCGGCGGCGAGATCTACGCCCGCCACCGCGCCGACTCGGTCGTCGCCACCGCCACGAAGTGCGTCATCCAGGACGACGCCACGGTGTCGTTCGGCACCCTTCCCCCGTTTCTGTGGCAGCACGTGACCGGCCACTACGGCAACATCTCGATCACCACCGCTGGCAACCAGATCCGCGACATCAAGGGCATGAAGGCCCAGATCGCGATCGACGACGTCCGCCTGGGCGGCAACGGCAACTCGAAGGGCACGATCGGCGCCCTCGACGCGACCATCACGTGGTCGGCCGACGGCATCAAGCAGACCATCCAGAACGCCGTACCCATCGTCGGCAGCTTCGTCACCGGGGTCACGACGAATCCGGCGGACGGCACGGTCGAGTTGCAGGGCGCACTGGGCAGCATCATCGCCAAGCCCGAAGTCGTGAACAACGGCGTCTCGCTAGAGGTGCAGCAGCTGACGGGGCTGGGGTTCACCCTTCCGCGTGAGACCGTGCAGCCGGCGCTCGACGCCTTCAGCGGGGAGTTGACCAAGAACTACCCGCTGGGCATACACGCCGACAGCATCCAGGTCACCGACACCGGTGTGGTGAGCAAGTTCTCGACGCGCAACGCCACGATTCCCGCCGGCGGCGAGGACCCCTGCTTCGCGGGCCTCTAGGACTCGGGTCGCTCGTCAGAACGGCTCTTCGGTGCCACCGGGATTGCAGCGCGTGTCCACCATCGTGTTCTCGTCGACCACGGGCCGCCATGGCTCGAGATTCCAGCTGGTCTTGCCCGGCTGCGCGACCTCGGCGAACGTCCAGTGACACATGAACTGCTCGCGCATGCCCGGCAGGTCGGCATCTGGCGCGGACGTCAGCACCTCGCTCCAGGCCTCGTCGCCCTGGACCTCGTTGTTCAGCTGCGCCGCGACCTCCCGGCCCGCCGTGGTCGGGTACACGCGCAGGCTGGACAGGTCACCCCAGTGCGCCCACTCGGTGTGGTCGACGAAGGGCGGGCCTGCGACGGGGGCGGCAGCGGCGACGGGCGCACACGCCAGGAATAGCGCCGCCGTCACGGCGGCGACGAGGGGACGCATCGGGCTATCGCGACTTTCCCTGGACTTCGAGGACCTTCGGCCTGACGTCGACGAGATAGATGCCGACCGCACACGCCGCGATCGCGGAGCCGACCGGCGGCGGGAGGAAGACTCCCACCAGGCCGGTGCCGCCGAGGATCGCCAGCCAGATCGGCTTGGAGAGCTTCTCGGCAGCGGTGAAGGCGTCGGTGCGCTGGATCGCCGCATGGACGAAGGCATAAAGACCCACGAGCAGGACGCCCACCTGAATGGCGAAGAGGACGTAACTCGCCAGGTCCTGAAGCATCACACTCCAAGCCTATGCGGGTTACGTCCCCTCAGTCGACTTGACCTTTTCGAGGCCAAGTTCCCCCAGTCGACTTCGTTACTTCTGTGTCACCTTCTTGGCGGCAGGCGCCTTGGCCGGAGCCTTCTTGGCGGGCGCCTTCTTGGCAGGTGCCTTGGCCGCAGCCTTCTTCACCGGCGCGGCGGCCTTCTCTGCCTTCTTCGGCAGCTCGACGCCGACCAGCTTGGCGGCGCGCTCACCGACGGCGCGGGTCTGGCTGGCAACGGTCCCCAGG
The DNA here is from genome assembly GCF_050701675.1 of Mycobacterium sp. Taxonomy (GTDB): domain Bacteria; phylum Actinomycetota; class Actinomycetes; order Mycobacteriales; family Mycobacteriaceae; genus Mycobacterium. The sequence continues at coordinate 3,029 of NZ_JBOGDD010000168.1, forward strand.
GCGTCCTGCGTCAGCTCGACGGCCTGGTCGGTCACGCTCTCGACGCGGTTGGCGGCCTCTCCGACAGCCGGCTGCTGGCGGATGCGCTCCAGCGCTGCCTCGCCGCGCTCGACGAGCTTGTTGTACGTCGTGGTGGCAGCCTCGGCGTAGCCTTCAGCGGCCCTACGCAGCTCGTCGGCGCTCAGCTTGTCGCGCAGTTCGGCGACCTGCGACGGGAGCTCTTCCTGCAGCTTGGTGACTCGGGCGCGACGCTCTTCGACGCGGGTGGACGCCTCGGTGCGGGCCTCCTCGGCACGCTCGCGGAGGCTGGCGACGATCTCGTTCACGGTGGCGAGTGCCAGATCGGCGGCGCCAACGGCGGCGAGCAGCGGAGCCTTGAGGTCTTCAACGGTGGGCTGGGTCTTGTCGGCCATGTTCTTCGATTCCCTTCGAAACGTTGTCTTCGGTTGGCTAATCAGCAGTTGATCGGATGTCAGTCAGTGGCTGGCTCCTCATCCAAGGCCTCGTTCTGTTGCACGAACGAGGTGTAGATGTCGAGCAGCACCTGCTTCTGCCGCTCGGTGATTGCGGTGTCCGTGACGATCGCGTCGCGGACCTCGCTCGGCTCGCTGGGCTCGAGAAGTCCTGCCCTCACGTAGAGCACGTCAGCGGAAACTCTCAGCGCCTTGGCAATCTGGTTGAGGACTTCCGCGGACGGCTTCCGCAATCCCCGCTCGATCTGACTGAGATAGGGATTACTGACGCCGGCCTTCTCGGCCAACTGCCGCACCGAAACCTGCGCAGCTTCGCGCTGGCTACGGATGAAGCCTCCGATGTCCTGTGCAGCGGTGGACACGACTGCGGCGAGATCTCCGTCTTGCGGCACGTGCAACCCCCTCTGCGTTGGGTATCCGAAATGCTTCGGACCCAACCGTAAGACGGAGTGCTAGCTATTGCAAGCGCTTGTTAGCAGTATTTCTGGGTCGCTCAGAAGAGGAGCTGCGCCACCGAGTAGATGACCAATCCGGCGAGCGAGCCGACCACGGTGCCGTTGATCCGGATGAACTGCAGGTCACGGCCTACGTGCAACTCGATGCGACGACTGGCTTCGTCCGCATCCCACCGCTCGATGGTCTCGGTGATGATCGCTGTGATCTCCGTCCCATACTGCTCAACGAGGTGCTGTGCAGCCCGCACGATCCACTTGTCGACCTTGTCGCGGAGGTGCGCATCGTCACGCAGCGACTCCCCGATGTGCACCACCGAGTCGGCGATCCGGGTACGCAGCGTCGAGGTCGGATCATCGACCGACTCCAGGAAGATGCGCTTGGCGGTGGTCCACGCCGTCTCCGCGGCCTTGGCTACCTCGTCGCGCGCCATGATCTGGTCCTTGACCTTCTCGGCGCGGGCGATCGTCGCCTCGTCGTTCTGTAGGTCGTCGGCAAACTCGAACAGGAACTTCGTCGCCGACCGGCGCAACTCGTGGTCGGGGTTGCGCCGCACCTTGTCGGTGAAGTCCATCAGCTCCCGGTGGATGCGGTCCCCGACGAGGCTGTCGACCCAGCGTGGCGTCCACGTCGGCGAATCACGTTCGATCACGCGCTCGATGATCTCGTCGGCGCTGAGCGACCACTCGAAGGCGCGATCGGCCAGCAGCTGAAGCAGCGCCTCCTGGCGGTGCTCCTCCAGCAGGCTCGACAGCACCCGTCCCACCGGTGGCCCCCACTGCGGCTGCGCGATGCGTTTGACGATCATGCGGTCAAGGACCTGCTGAACGTCGTCGTCGCGAAGCATCTCCACCAGCACCCGCAGCACCGTCGACGCCTCCGCGGCAACTCTCGCAGCGTGCGCCTCATCCGAGAGCCACTTACCCAACCGGTCGGCGACGTGGGCCTCCCGCAGCTTCGTCGCCACCACCTCGGGCGACAGGAAGTTCTCCCGCACGAAGGAGCCGAGACCCTCGCCGAGCTGGTCCTTCTTGCGCTTGATGATCGCGGTGTGCGGGATCGGGATTCCCAGCGGATGCTTGAACAGCGCCGTAACGGCGAACCAGTCGGCGAGCGCACCCACCATGCCGGCCTCCGCGGCCGCGCGGACGTAGCCCACCCAGCCCGCGGCACCGTGGCTCTGGGCCCACGCGGACACCAGGAACACGACCGTCGCGCCGATGAGAAAGCTCAGCGCGACGACCTTCATCCGGCGCAGACCGCGACGACGCTCGGCATCCGCTTCTGTATCAACACCCGCGATCGATTCCGCAAAGCTCGGCCGCTGTTCGGACGTCGGTGCGTGTACCACGCATCCATCATCCGTCATGGCGCCGGCGGCTGGTCCATCCCGCCGAGGCAAAGGAGGGTTTCGGCCGTATCATCGACGGGGACGAGGGAATGGAATGACGGCGGAAGTGGCACAGCAGACCCCCAGCGGGCCAGTGAAGACCGACGGCCGCAAACGGCGCTGGCACCAGCACAAGGTCGACCGACGCAATGAGTTGGTCGACGGAACGCTGGATGCCATCCGCCATCGCGGCAGCAATGTCAGCATGGACGAGATCGCGGCCGAGATCGGCGTGTCCAAGACAGTGCTCTATCGCTACTTCGCCGACAAGAACGATCTGACCACCGCCGTGATGATGCGCTTCGCGCAGCTCACCTTGATCCCCAACATGGCCGCGGCCCTGACGTCGAACCTCGACGGCTATGACCTGACCCGCGAGATCATCCGCGTGTACGTCGACACCGTCGCCGCCGAACCGGAGATCTACCCGTTCGTGATGGCCAACAGCTCGGCGAGCAAGAGCAAGGCGGTCGCCGACTCCGAGCAGATCATCGCGCGGATGCTCGGCGTCATGCTGCGGCGCCGGATGGGCCAGGAGGGCATGGACACCCACGGTGCTCAGCCGTGGGCATTCATGATCGTCGGCGGCGTGCAACTGGCCACCCACTCCTGGATGTCGCACCCGAGGATGACCGCCGACGAACTCATCGACTACCTGACGATGCTGTCGTGGAACGCGCTCGTCGGCATCGTCGAGGCGAACGGCTCACTGGAGAAGTTCAACTCGATGCTGCATCCGTCCCCGAAGGTGCCGCCGCAACTGCTTGACTGAGCGGATGGCTGACACCGATACCCCTGCGCTCTGGACGCACGAACCGCACGTCCACCTCGAATTCACGGCGGGCGACAAGGTTTCCGGCATCAAGACGCATGCCACCCCCGGCTTCAAGGGGTCGAAGTCGGATGCCCCCGAGCTCCAGGCCGAGCGCAACCAGCGCTTCGCCGAACTCCAGGAGATGCTGTACGCGAACAGCCGCTCAGGTGACACCCGCAAGGTTCTGCTGGTACTTCAGGGCATGGACACCGCAGGCAAGGGCGGTATCGTCAAACACGTTGTCGGAGCGGGTAATCCGCAAGGAATAGAGTACGCAAGCTTCGGCAAGCCGACGGCCGACGAGCTGGCCCACCACTATCTGTGGCGGATCCGCAACGCCCTGCCGCGCGCCGGGCACATCGGCGTGTTCGACCGGTCGCACTACGAGGACGTGCTCGTCGTGCGGGTACACGACCTGGTCCCACCCGACGTGTGGGGCGCCCGGTATGACGAGATCAACGCGTTCGAGAAGGAACTGGTCCACGACGGCACGACGATCGTCAAGGCCGCCATGTTCGTCTCCCTCGACGAACAGAAGAAACGGCTCACCAAACGCCTGGACCGGCCCGACAAGTACTGGAAGTTCAATCCGGCCGACATCGACGAGCGCGAGCTGTGGCCCAAGTACCAGGAGGCGTACCAGGCGCTGCTGGATCGGACGTCGACGGAGTACGCGCCGTGGCACGTCATCCCCTGCGATCGCAAGTGGTACTCCCGACTGGCGATCACCGAGTTGCTGATCGAGGCGCTGGAGGGACTCGACTTAACTTGGCCGCCAGCTGATTTCGACGTCGAGGTGCAGAAGCGCAGACTCGCCGACGCCTGACGAGGTGCCCGGGCGCCGGCCCGGCGAACCGCTACTTGACGAGGGTGAACTGGCCGATGTTGGTGATGCCGCGACGGAAGAAGTCAGCGCAACCCGTCAGGTACTTCATGTAGCGGTCGTAGACCTCTTCGGAGGTGATCGCGATCGCCTGGTCCTTCTCGGCCTCCAGGTTCTGCGCCCACATGTCCAGGGTCCGGGCGTAGTGCGGCCGCAACAGATGGGTGCGCTCCAGCGTGAAGCCCGAGTCCTCCGCCAGCTGCTCGATGTCCTCCACCGCAGGCAACTGCCCGCCGGGGAAGATCTCCTGGCCGATGAACTGCATGAACTTCAGATCGCTGATCGTCAGCTTGATGCCGTTCTCAACGAAGAACTTCTGGGTGTGCGCCAGGATCGTGTGCAGCAGCATGCGGCCGCCCTCGGGCAGGACGCTGTGGGCCCGCTCGAAGAACGCCGGGTACCGCTCCTGCTTGAAGGCTTCGAATGCGCCGATCGAGACGATGCGGTCGACCGGATCATTGAACTCCTCCCATCCCTGCAGCCGCACCTCCACGGTGCGCGACGTGGGGATCTTGGCGAGCCGAGCCCTGGCGTACTCGCTCTGATTCTTGCTCAGGGTGATGCCGATGACGTTGACGTCGTATTTCTCCACGGCCAGGGCCAGCGCGCCACCCCAGCCGCAGCCGATGTCGAGAAGTGTCATCCCCGGCTCGAGGTCGAGCTTGCCAAGTGCGAGGTCGAACTTCGCGAGCTGAGACTCGTCCAGCGTCATGTCGTCGCGTTCGTAGTACCCGCAGGTGTACCCCATGGTCGTACTCAGGAACAATGCGAAGAATTCATCCGATATGTCGTAGATCGACTGGGACTCTTCGTAATACGGCGATAGTGCAGACTTGGCTCGTGACATATGTTGACTATTCCCTGCTTTCCCACACGTGACGCATGCGC
>NZ_JBOGDD010000169.1:0-3431 GCF_050701675.1 Mycobacterium sp.
ATCTTGCCGAGGAAGGGAGCCCTGCTGTGGCCGCCGAGCCGTTTGAGGTCAGCATCACCGAAGCCGAGATCGCGGATCTGCGTGAACGGTTGCGACGGACGCGGTGGCCCGAGCCCGAGCCGGTGGACGACTGGTCACAAGGGTTGCCGCTGGTTTATGCGCAGGAGCTCTGCCGCAGCTGGGCCGAGGACTACGACTTCGGGTTCGCCAAGCGGCTGAACGTCTTCCCGCAGTACCGCGACACAATCGACGGGCTGGGCATCCACTTCCTGCACGTCCGCTCGCCGGAGCCGGACGCGTTCCCGCTGGTGCTCACCCACGGGTGGCCGGGTTCGGTGCTCGAGTTCCTGGAGGTCCTCGGCCCGTTGACCGACCCGCGCGCGCACGGCGGGGACCCGGCGGACGCGTTCCACGTGGTCGCGCCGTCGTTGCCCGGGTACGGCTGGAGTGACAAGCCGTCGACGACCGGGTGGGGCATCAATCGCATCGCGCACGCCTGGGACACGTTGATGGTTTCGCTGGGTTACGACCGGTACGGCGCGCAGGGCGGTGACTGGGGTTCGGCGGTGTCCGGCGCGCTGGGCGAGGTGGCGCCCGAGCGGGTCGCCGGCGTGCACCTGAACATGGGGGCCGTGGCGCTGGGCACGTTCGACGACCCGACGCCCGCGGAGCTGGCAAACCGCGAGGCCGCAAAAGAGTTCGCGCGCACCGGCCGGGGGTATTCGGGGCAGCAGGCGACGCGGCCGCAGACGCTCGGCTACGGCCTCACCGACTCCCCGGCGGGCCAGGCCGCCTGGATCGCCGAGAAGTTCTGGGCCTGGACGGACAACGACGGCCACCCCGAGGACGTGTTGTCGCGGCAGAAGATCCTCGACGCGATCTCGGTCTACTGGTTCACCGCGTCGGCCACGTCGTCGGCGCGCCTGTACTGGGAGAGCTTCGGCGGCTTCCGCGACAAGGTCACCGCGCCGTCCGGGCTGTCGGTCTACCCGCGTGAGATCACCCGCCCGTCGCGGCGGGAGGCCGAGCTGCGGTTCACCGACCTGCGCTGGTTCGAGGAGCTGCCGCGCGGTGGACACTTCGCCGCTCTGGAGCAGCCGGAGTCACTGGTCGAGCAAGTGCGCGGGTTCTTCCGCCTCTTCCGCTGATCCGTGAGCGGGCTGGGCAGTCGGCCAGCCCGATCAAACCGCTTCGTCAGCCTTCTTCACGAATGCCACCAGGTCCGCGCCGTCGGCCACCAGCGCCGCGGCCTTGTCGACGAGGTCACCGGTCAGCCAGTCCTTCTGAGTCAGGTTCTGCGAGACCATGAACGAGCGCCGACGCAGATGCTTGGCGTGCCGGTGCCCGGCGTATTCGGAGTAGCCGCGCGGCATGGTGCGCAGCGAGTCCTCCTCCGACAGCGTCCGACCGCGGTCGGCGAGGCCGTCGAGCACGGCATCGAACTCGTCGGCGTCTTCGATGATCCGGTCGCGTATGCCAACCAGTCGCGTCGGCGTCAGCTGGTAGTAGCCGCACGCCACGAAGCCGCCCCCGTCCTCGAGGTGCAGGTAGGCCACGCCAGAGCTTTCGCCCTTCGCCCCATTGGGCGTGAGCAAGCCGCCGACGTTGGTCTTGTACGGCGACTTGTCCTTGGCGAATCGCACGTCGCGGTTGATGCGGAACATCGTTTCGCGGCCGCCGTGCAACTCCCAGGGGCCGCCGACGGTGGCGTCGGCTGCGGCTTCCAGTGCCGCGGCGAACGGCTCCCGCACGTCGCGCTCGTAGTCGTCGCGATGCGCGTCGAACCACGCCTTCTCGTTGTTCTCCTTCAGACCGCGGAGGAAGGAGAAGGTGGCGCGGCTGAATCCCAGCGTCTCGCTCATCTGTTCATCCAACACCGACGCGCTGGTGGCAGGAATCTAATGACAGTGGGCTGTTCTGCCACTCGATGCGTCGGCGGTGTGGCGGCAGGCTGGATCGCGTGACCGCAACGGAAGAGCAGAAGACGAGCCACTTCGACGAATTGGTGAGGCGCAATCGGATATTCGCACAGCGGGGCGGCGAAGCCCGACGCAACTACCCGGCGCTGCCGTTCGTCCCGCATCAGACGTCGTTCGTCATCACGTGCGTCGATCCCCGAACGGACCCCGCCGTCTTCCTCGGCATCGAACTCGGCGATGCCGTCGTATTGCGTAACGTCGGCGGCCGGGTCACCCCCGCCGTCATTCAGGACGTCGCCTACATCGGCTATCTGGTCGACAGAATCGCACCGGAGGGTCCCCACTTCGAAGTGGCGATCATTCACCACAATGACTGTGGAACAAGGCTTTTGGCCGATGATGCCCTGCGGCAGGGCTTCGTCGAACGGGCCGGGTACCACGATGCCGGCCTCGCCGCCCTCCCCGTCCTCGATCCGGAGCAGACCGTGCGCTCCGACGTCGAACTGCTGCTGTCCGACGCCCGAGTGTCTCGAGACATCACGGTCTCGGGCCACGTGTACGACATCGACACGGGCCTGGTGACCACAGTGGTCGAACCCGCCTCACCACGCGAGCGCGCGTAGCGCCGAAGGGTGTCGGCAGGAATACCCACTATCGATAGACTTCTGCCATGCACCGCGTGGTGACGCTGGCCTTGCCCGACGTCGTGGCATTCGATCTGGCCATTCCCGCTCAGATATTCGGTCACCACACCGAACGCCATCGGTACGAATTCGTGGTCTGTGCGCGGCACCAGGGACCGGTGCCGACTACGACGGGCTTCGACATTCACGCGCCGGTTGGGCTCGACGCCCTCGAGAGTGCCGACACGGTGATCGTCCCCGGCTTCCTGCCGCTCGACGATCCGTCGCAGGACGTGCTGGACGCCTTGCGGACCGCTGCCGAGCGCGGCGCGCGCATCGCGTCCGTCTGCATCGGAGCCTTCGCCCTTGCCGCCGCCGGCCTGCTCGACGGGGGCGCGGCGACCACGCACTGGGAGCACGCCGAGGAGTTGGGCTTGCGCTTCCCCGACGTGCACGTTCGTCCGGACGTCCTCTTCGTCGACGAAGGCCAGATACTCACCAGCGCAGGAATCGCGGCGGGCATCGACTTGTGTCTGCACATGTACCGCAACGACCACGGTGCGGCGGCGGCAGCCGACGTCGCTCGACGGATGGTCTCCGCCGTCCACCGCCCGGGAGGCCAGGCGCAGTTCATGTCTCGGCCGCTGCCCGAGAGCGGCTCGCATCTGGCCGCGACGTGCGCGTGGGCGATCGAGCGGATCGACGAGCCACTCACCGTCGACGATCTCGCGTCGTACTCCGGCTACGCGCCGCGGACCTTCGCCAGACACTTTCGCGACGAGACCGGCATTCCCCCACTGCGCTGGCTGACCGCCCAACGACTTCTCGAGGCGAGGCGTCTGTTGGAGGCCACCGACCTCGGCGTCGACGAGGTCGCCCGTCGATGTGG
>NZ_JBOGDD010000170.1:0-9251 GCF_050701675.1 Mycobacterium sp.
GGATGAGGAAGAACGCCTTCTCGCTGACCAGTGCAAATAGCAGCAGAATCGTCGAGAACCCGAAGATTCCGAGTACGGCGTACGTTGGCGTGCGGTTCGACGGCGAGACGTGCCGCCAGACGTGCGAGAACGGCAGCATGTTGTCGCGGGCCATCGAGTAGGTCAGCCGGGTGGCGACCAGGATGTTGGCCAGGATGCACGCCATCACGTTGGTCAGGGCCACGGCGACGACGATCTTGCTGATGACCGGGCCGACCTGCTGGGTGATGATCTCCTCGATCGGCGCAGCGGATGCGGCCTGAACGGCGTCTGCATTCTTGATCGCGAGCACGTAGACGACGTACATGCCGAACTCGATGACGATCGAGGCGGTCAACGCGTAGAACATCGTGCGCGGAATGACGCGGCGCGCGTTGACGGTCTCCTCGGCGATGTCCGCACTGGCCTCCACTCCGATGAGCCCGAAGAAGGGGCCGAGCGACGCGGCCAGCCAGGCCAGGACGTACGGGGTACTGCCGTCAGACGTGCCCCCGGTGAAGAGCACCGAGACGGATTGGTGGTTGTCCGGCGAGGAGAAGGCGACGATCGCGACCAGAATCGTCGCGCCGACGGTGATGACGAACTCGAGGCTCACGCCGATGTTGTTGACCATCGTCGCGAACCGCACGCCGTACAGGTTGATGAGCATGCAGACAGCCATCACGCCGATCGCGACGAGGATCTGCGCGGTCTGGCTCATGTTCCAGCCGAACAGGCTGCCGAGGTAGCCGGACAGAATGAAGCCGACACCGGTCATGCCGCAAATCCATCCGGCCAGCGCCAGCACGCCGGTGAACAGCGCCATCGTCGAGCCGACGAGGCGACTGGTCCACTGGTACGAATAGCCGGCCAAGGGGATCTTGGCGGTCAGGTCCGCGGCGATCAGCGTCCAGATCACGAACACCGCGGCGGCGAGCAGCAGGGTCCAGACGAACGGGCCGCCCGCGGTGAAGTAGCCGGCGCCGAAGCCGGTGAACACCGCCGTGGTGGCGCTGATGGTCGCGAAGCCGATCGCGAACGAGGCCAGTCGGCCGACCGAGCGGTCGAGTTTCTGCGTGTAGCCGAACTGCGCCAGTTTGGCGTCTTCGTCGCCTGCGACGGAACCACTGGCGACGGGTGGTAGAGGCGATGCGGTGTCGGTCATCGAATGCTCCAGGTCAGAAGGTCGATCGGGTCCACGCGCTCGTAATCGAGTGAACCGAGACAACCGCACGTAAGGGCCACCGCGGAAGTTCCAAATTCTGATCTACTGATAAATCCAATTTATGAGTAGTGGGATTGATCAGCGCTGAGGCGCGGGCCGGTCCCTAGGAACGCGGGCCGGTCCCTAGGAATAGGTCGCTGGCCGCTCCACTGCCTGGCCCTCCTCGAAGCTCCATTCGTCGTGGACCTGCCGGATGAGCGCGGTCGCATCCTCAGTCAGTCGCGCGGGATGCCAGGCGAGTGCCGTGTAGTTGCGTCGCCGGTCGACGATCGGCACGTAGGCGATGCCCTGGCGGTTGTAGAGGCGGGCGCTGGCTTCGCTGGTGAAGCTGATGCCCAGACCGCGGGCAACCGTCGTCGTCTCCTCCTCGTAGGTGGCGGCGACGGCGGCGATGGTCGGCGGCGTGCCGTCGCGTGCGTCCATCGCCATCCAGTAATCGCGCCACCGACCGGCGCTACCCGGCGCCACTACGATCGGGTCGTCCAGCAGCTCGGCGATGGTCACCTCGGCGCGCCCCGCGAAGCGGTGGTCTCTCGGGAGGCAGGCAACCCAGTCCTCCGAGTCGAGGATCAGCATCCGGTGCTCGGGAAGGTCTACCGGCGGTCTGATGATGGCCACCTCGGTGGTGCCGTCGGCGAGACCGGCGGTCGGGTCGGAGAAGTCGAATTCCTTTGGTTCGACGGTGATTTCGGGATATGCGGCCTCGAAGTGCCGAACCAGTCGGAACAGCACGTCGGCACCGGTGCCAATGAGGTACCCCAGCCGGATGCGACGGTTGCGCCGCGACAGCGCGATCAGGTCGTCGACCGCCGAGTCGACGGTGCGCAGCGCATCGAGGGCCACCGGCAGGAAGGCTGCGCCGACGTCGGTCAGCGCCACACCGCGGGTATTGCGCCGCAACAGCGTTGCACCCGTCTGGTGTTCGAGCTGTTTGATCGCCGTCGACAGCGCAGGCTGGGTGATGAACAACTTCTCGGCGGCGCGCCGAAAGTTCAACTCCTCGCCGAGGACGACGAAGTAGCGCAACTGACGAAGGGTGACCCCGTGGTCCTTGCCGCTCGTGGGTGACCTCCGTCCAATGGCCCGCGAGGCGATGATAAGCGCGCCCTACGGATCGCGGGGCAGTCCCAGCAATCGTTCGGCGATGATGTTGAGCTGCACCTCGGACGTGCCGCCGTAGATCGTGGTGGCCCGGCCCGCCAACAGGTACTCGGCCCACTTGCCGGAGAGCTGCTCGGAATCGCCGACGGCGCCGTCGGTGCCGAACGACGACACCCCGAACTCGGCGTAACCCTGACCGGTCTTCATCGACAGCAGCTTGGAGATGGCCGCCGCGGGCATGGGGTCGCCGCCTGCCAGGGTCAGCAGCGTCGAGCGCATGTTGAGCAGCTTGGCGGCATGGCCCTCGGCGATCAGCCTGCCTGCCTCGTTCTGTTCGATCTGGTCGAACTGGCCGTCCTTGAGGAACTCGACGAACTGGTCGAGGCTGGCCAGGAACGGCGGCTCGCTGCTGCCGATCGACACCCGCTCGTTGGTCAGTGTATTGCGGCTGACCTCCCAGCCGCGGTCCACCTCACCGAGCACCATCGCGTCCGGCACGAACACGTCGTCGATGAAGACCGTGTTGAACATCGCGTTGCCGGTCAGCTCGCGTAGCGGCTTGACCTCGACTCCCTCGCTGGCCATGTCGAGCAGGAAGTAGGTGATGCCGCCATGCTTCGGCGCCGACGGGTTGGTACGGGCGAGCAGTGCGCCCCACTGGGAGTATTGCGCGCCGGTGGTCCAGATCTTCTGGCCGGTGATCCGCCAGCCGCCGTCGACCTTGGTGGCCTTGGTGGACAGGCTGGCGAGGTCGGAGCCTGCGCCGGGCTCGGAGAAGAGCTGGCACCAGATCTGCTCGCCGCGGAACGTCGGCGGCAGGAAGCGCTGCTGCTGCTCGTCGGTGCCGTAGGCGACGATCGACGGGATGATCCACGCGGCGATGCCCATCTGGGGCCGCTTGACGCGGCCGCTCGAGAACTCCTGCGCGATGATGATCTGCTCGACGGGGGTGGCGGCGCGGCCCCACGGCTTGGGCAGGTGTGGGCTGACCCAGCCACCCTCGGCGATCGCGGTGACGCGCTCGCCGCTCGAAAGTGCTTTCAGCGCAGCGACTTCCGCGCGAATTTCCTCACGCAGCTTCTCGGTGTCCTGGTCGAGGTCGATGTCGATCGGTCGCATCCCGGTGGAGGTGGCGACGTCGATCACCTGCTGCGGGTAGTCGGCGGCGCGGCCGAAGAAGGCGGCCAGCACGATCGCGCGGCGGTAGTAGACGTTGGTGTCGTGCTCCCAGGTGAAGCCGATACCGCCATGGACCTGGATGCAGTCCTGTGCGCAGTGCTGGGCGGCGACGGGCGCCAGGGTGGCGGCGACGGCGGCGGCGAACTCGTAGGCGCTGGTCTCGTTCGACTCGTCGATGGCGCGGGCGGCATCCCACACCGCTGCGGTGGCACGTTCGGTCTCGGCGATCATTCCTGCGCACTTGTGCTTGATGGCCTGGAACTGCCCGATCGGGCGGCCGAACTGTTCGCGGATCTTGGCGTACTCCGCGGCGGTGTCGGTGGCCCAGCGGGCGACGCCGACGCACTCGGCGGACAGCAGCGTCGACATCAGGGCGCGGGCCCGCGTTCGGCTGAGGTTGGACAGCACGCGGTCGTCGGCGACCTCGACGGCGTTGGCGCGGACGTGCGCAAGGGGGCGCAGCGGGTCCACGCTCTTGACGGGTTCGATCTCCACCTGATCGGCATCGATGACGACCCATTCCTCACCGCTGTCGATGGCGACGGGCAGGACCAGGAGCGACGCCTGCGCCGCGGCAGGAACGGCGCGGACCTCGCCACGGATGACGAGGCCGCCGCCCTGGCGGGTGGCGGTCAGGCCGGAGTCGATGGCGTAGGCGCCGATGGTCTCGCCAGAGGCGAATCCCTCTAGGAGCTTGTTCTGCGGATCGTTCGCCGAAATCAGTGCGCTGGCGATCGCTGACGGTACGAAGGGGCCGGGGACGGCGCCGTAGCCGAACTCGGCGAGCGTGATCGCGAGTTCGAGGATGCCGAAGCCCTGCCCGCCGACGTTCTCCGAAAGGTGCAGACCCTGCAGCCCCTGGTCGGCGGCGGCCTTCCAGTAGGTCGGCGGGTTGGCGATCGGGGTCTCGAGGGCTTCGTGAAGCACCTCGGATGGGGCCACTCTGGCCACCAGTGAACGGACCGAATCGGCCAGGTCGTTGTGCTCGGAGTTGATCGCGATGGGCATGTCTTGCCTCCTTGGAAAGCCTCGCCTCGCTGCGGCATCTAGATGCGCAAAAGAACGAGCCAATTAACCGGTCGGTTGGGATCGAGGGTACCTGGGCCTCAGGAGTGTTTGACCGCCACCGCGTTCACCAGGTTCACCAGGTCTCGTCCGGTGTGAAGTGGGCAAGAACCTTCACCGCCACCGCTTCGCGATCCACTTGGCGATGGTATCGGCCTGCTCACTGCGGGCACCCGGCGTCGTGAAGTAGTGATCGGTGTCGATGGATCGGATGGCCTTGTCGGTACTTGCGAGGGCATCGTGAATGCGTTGCGCGTCAGACGGATACACACCCGTGTCCTGCTCGGCGTTGATCACCAGCGCCGGGCAGTCGATCCGGGCCAGATGCGGTTCCGCGCCGGTCTGTGCGATGCGCAGGCTCCACATGCCCAGCCAGCCGCGCAACGTGCAGGAGGCGGCGATACCGTGGGCCGACCGGTTGGCCTTCACTGGAAGTCCGGCATAGCAGGTATTCGGTGGCCGCTTCGTGGGCTCCAGCGTCGGATCGACCATTCGTGGGTCGGCCCAGGTCCGCAGCACCGTGAACGGCCGGTCCGAAAAGCCCGCGGCGCGAACGCGATCCAACTCGTCGACGACCCAGTCGGTGATCCGATGGTTGCGGGCGGTCTGCGCTGCGCGGTACCGCTCGATGAAGTCGGCCGAGTACGGCGGCCCGTTGCGGTAGTCGAAGATGTCGAGGTCGGCATCGGCGGCGACGGGATCGCTCTCGTCGACCACGGATCCGTCCATCCAGGCCGTGAGCACCTCCGGCCTGCCGGGGTGAGCGGCGCTGGCAACGTAGCCGTCGGCGGGAAGCAGGTCGTCGAGACCGGCCGCGGGCCGCATCCCCTTCAGCGGCGTGACGTGTGGGTCGACGGCCTGCGCCTGATAGGCGGCCATCAACGAGCCGCCGCCGGAATTCCCCAGCAGAACAATGGTTTCGATGCCCTGTACCTCTCGCAGCCATCGCACTCCCACCCCGATGTCGACCAGTGCGTGGTCCAGTTGGAAGCTGCTCTCGTGGCCGCGGAACCGGGTGTTCCAGCCGAGGAAGCCGATCCCCCTGGTCGCCATGTAGTCGGCGAGGTAGTGCTCGGCGAAGTCGATCTGATAGTGCGTGGCGATCATCGCCACCTTCGGCTTGCGGCCCATGCCGCGGTGGTAGATGCCCTGACAGGGATGTCCGCCGGAGCCGGCGCGACGGGCGGTGGGGGAGTCCACCCCGATGAACTCCCTGGTCACGCCGGGGGTGCCGGCCAGGGCCTTCCTCGTCACGACGAAACCTCTTCGTGGTAGATGGTTCGGTAGAAGACGTCGGCCAGGGTGGCGATGCACGCGTCGTCGTCGACGGGCAGGGTGGCGCGGTCACCGCTGAGCTGCGTGTAGCAGAACTGATTGAGCATCGACACCATCGCCACCGCGACCAGGTGGGGATCGTCCCCGGCGGAGAACCCTTCGCGCTGAGCTTGTTTCACCATCGCGGTGATCAACGATATCGGCAGCTCGCAGATTTCGGACCAGTACTGCGCGAAGTCGTCGTTGATCATCGCGAGCTGCGAGACGCCGATCATCTCGGCCAGCCGGTGGCGGTAGGTGTTCCAGTGTGCGGCGACGGCACGGTGGGCGCGTTCGCGGTTTTCCAGATTCGGCTCTGCGGCCGCCTTGGCTCGCTCCCGCGCTTCGTCGCGGAAGCGCAGCGCCCATTCCCGGACCATCGCCTCCTTGGAGTCGTAATAGTTGTAGAAGGAGGCCGTCGACCTGCCCGCCTCTGCGGCGATGTCCGCGATGGTGGTCGCGAGGATTCCCTTGCGCGCGATCACGACTCGTGCGGCGGCGTCGATGGCCGCCTGGGTCTGCCTTCCCCGCAACGTTGGCAACTGCTCGCGCGGGGCGACCGTCACTGGCGACCTTTCCGATGATTGAAGACCCTCGATCTGAATCTGATGTTAGATTCAGATTTGTTCTTTGACCAGACCGGAGTGCAGCCATGATCAAGCCCGACAACGCCAACTCCGAGTTCGAACTCGGCGGCATCAACCACGTCGCACTGGTGTGCGCGGACATGGCGAAGACGGTCGACTTCTACACGAACGTGCTCGGCATGCCCCTGGTCAAGTCACTGGATCTGCCCGGTGGGATGGGGCAGCACTTCTTCTTCGACGCGGGCAACGGCGATTGCGTCGCGTTCTTCTGGTTCGCCGCTGCCCCCGATGGAGTGCCTGGTATCTCGGCGCCCGCGTCGATCCCCGGAATCGGTGAGATCGTCAGCGCCGTCGGGTCGTTGAACCACCTTGCCTTCCACGTGCCCACCGAGAAGTTCGACGAGTACCGGAGGCGCCTGAAGGAGAAGGGCGTTCGGGTGGGACCCGTGCTCAATCACGACGAGAGCGCCGCACAGGTCTCCGCGACACTGCATCCCGGTGTGTACGTGAGATCGTTCTACTTCCAGGACCCGGACGGCATCACCCTCGAGTTCGCCTGCTGGACCAAGGAGTTCGGCGAGAGCGATACGACGACGGTGCCGAAGACGGAGGCGGACCGGCGCCCGCCCGTCGGCGCAGACCGTTAGCTCCCATCGAGATCGCGAACCGCCAGCGCGTCGACCATTCGGGTCAGCTGGTCGACGAGCTGACCCTGCTCCATTCGGATGTCACCGGACACCCATGCGCTGATCGCCTGCCCCACTCCGCCGACCACGAAGTGCGCGACGGCCTTGACCCACTCGTGCTGCGGCAACTGGTACGCGCTCGTCACGTGCTGGCCCGACAAGAGCGCGAAGACGCCGCCGACCTCGGCACGCTTGCGTGCCAAGACCGCGTTCGACAGTTGAGGGTTGAACAACAGTCGCCCGACGCGGGCGTCGCTCGCGATCGTGCGGACCAGGTTGGCGATGCCCGCCCAGTTCTGCTCGTCGCGGGGCGCGGCGGCGACCGCGGCCTGCGTGGTGGCGGCGATGTCGGCGATCACCCAGTCGTAGACCGCCGCCACCAATTCGTCCTTGTCGGTGAAGCTCTCGTAGAAGTACCGCGCCGACGTCTCGGCCTGGCCGCAGATGGCGCGGACGGTGAGATCGGCGGGATGGTCGGACCCGCCGAGTAGCTCCAGTCCTGCTTCGAGCAGTCGGCGCCTGCGCTCCGCGATACGGTCGCGGGCCTCGACGCCGCCGTACGGCCTGGGCTGAGCCATCGGACCATCTTGACACCCGTCAGGTGTACGGGGCAATATCAGGAAACACACGTTCTCAGATTTGCGATCGGGGTTGACCATGACGGTCGGTGACAGTCACGTCGAGCGTGCGGTGAGCGCACCCGCCATCTCGGCAGGGCGCCGCGGTGCGCGCAAGCGCCGGAGCGGCCCCACCGTCGACGAGGGGCTGCTCGGCGTGGCGCTGCTCCTCGGCCCGGCGAACGTCATCATGCAACTGGCCAGGCCGGGGGTCGGCTACGGGGTGCTGGAGAGTCGCGTCGAAAGTGGTCGCGTCGACCTTCATCCGATCAAGCGGGCGCGTACCACGTTCACGTACCTGGCCGTGGCGGGCAGCGGCACCGACGAGCAGAAGGCCGCCTTCCGCCGAGCGGTCAACGGGGCGCACGCACAGGTGTACTCGACCGACGAGAGCCCGGTGAAGTACAACGCGTTCGACAAGGATCTGCAGCTGTGGGTCGCCGCCTGCCTGTACAAGGGCGCCGTCGACTCCTACCGCACGTTCGTTGGCGAGATGGACGGCGAGACCGCCGATCGGCACTACGCCGACGGCATCACGCTGGGCACCACGCTGCAGGTGTCGCCGGAGATGTGGCCCGCAGACCGCGCGGCCTTCGATGCGTACTGGCAGCAGTCACTTGCGAAGGTCCACATCGACGACACCGTGCGCGAGTACCTCTACCCGATCGCCGCGAGCCGTGTGCGCGGGGTGAAGCTGCCGGGGCCGCTGCAACGATGGTCCGAGGGCTTTGCCCTTCTCATCACGACCGGCTTCCTGCCGCAACGCTTCCGCGACGAGATGCAGCTGCCGTGGGATGCCCGTCGTCAGCGTCGCTTCGACGGGCTGATGCGGGTGTTGCGTATCGCCATCCACCTGACGCCGCGCTTCGTCAGGCAGTTCCCGTTCAACGTGCTGCTCAAGGACCTTGATTGGCGGATCAGGACCGGTCGCCCGCTGGTGTAGGGCTGTCAGCATCCCGGCGTATGGTCGCTGACGTGCGAAGCGATGGCGACACCTGGGACATCACGACGAGCGTTGGGTCGACGGCCCTGTTCGTCGCCGCGGCAAGGGCATTGGAGGCGCAGAAGGCAGAACCTCTGGCTCTCGACCCCTTTGCCGAGGTCTTCTGCCGCGCGGCGGGCGGCGAATGGGCCGACGTGCTCGACGGTATCGGGGACAGCGGTGTCGATGCCGATGGCGCCGGTCGGCTCCGCTCCGAGTTCGGCGCGCACTTCGTGTCGTTCCAAGCTGCCCGCACCAAGTACTTCGACGCGTACTTCGGGGCAGTGGCCGACGCCGGAGTCCAGCAGATCGTGGTGCTCGCGGCGGGCCTCGATTCCCGCGGGTACCGGCTTCCGTGGCCCGATGGCACCGTCGTCTACGAACTCGACCAGCCTCAGGTGCTCGAGTTCAAACGGGACGCACTGACGCGCCTCGGCGCCACCCCAACCGCAGAGCGGCGCGAGGTCGCCGTAGACC
>NZ_JBOGDD010000171.1:0-3909 GCF_050701675.1 Mycobacterium sp.
GGATCCAGGAGCGCCGGATCGTGGTGTGGTTCAACGACAGTCGAGAGAAGATGTTCGCGGACTTCCACTTCCTGGAGGCGATGTGGGACGCCGTGATGTCGGTCTTGCGCACGGTGTTCGGCGGCGCGGCGGTCCCCCTGATGTGGTTGGCCGTGGCCGGTATCGTCTACGGGGTCTCGGCCGGGGACTGGCGCGGCGCGACGCGGCGTCTGGTCGGCACCAGGTCGGATCGCTACCTGGACCGGACCGAGCCGGCGCGCAAGAAGGTCACGGCCCGCTGGTCGAAGGTCCCCAAGTCGCTGCGGGAGAAGTCCCTCAGTCACGCCGAGGCGCAGCTGGGACGGTTTCGCCCGATCGTCGACTCCGCACGCCTCATCGCCCACGGTGGACTGCTGGCGGTGTCGACGTACGTCCTGCTGTATCTCGTCCTGGCGTGGTTGGACATGTCGGACAGCTACTACCGGGCCCAACTCGGTTCCGGTTACCTGTTCCGCTTCGCGGCATGGCTCTTGGGCCCACACCCCTTCACCTTCTGGTCGGGCACCATCGACGCGATTGCACTGGCATCGCACCTCATCGTGGAACCGCTGCGGCTCTGCCTGATCGCCTCCACCGTCGCGTTCTGCCTCGAGCACGTCAGCCCTCGCAACGATGCGGCACCTCCCGCTCTACAGCAGCAACCGCACGATGATTCGCCCGTTGAAATCGACGACGTCGACAGCGGTGGGCAGCACGTCGCCGGGCAGTAGGAACGTCCACTGCAACGGCCCTGCTCGCGCGCAGCTTTCCGTGGCACCGTCGGCGAGTTTCACGGCAAAACCGTTGAAGCCTTCGGCTTTCCACCTTCGGTGCCCGTCGGTGACAACCCCGGTACACGGCAGCGCGTCCGGCCCACCGGACCGCTCGATGGTGACCACGCGGCGGACGGTCCCCGCCGGCTGCCTTGGCCCGTAGGGACGGTCGGCCCGAGCGGGATGGGTCGTCGCTCCGAGCCGCCAGACGTGACCGCCGACGTCGACCGATCCGCCGACGGGCACGACGTGGGCCGGAACGACGGTGACCTCGTACCGCGACCACGATGGCCACAGCTGAGTCGCAGTGATCACGGCGAGCGCAACCGCAGTGACGAGGCCTCCTACGACGTTTCGCCGCCACGGGGCTCTGACGATCATGACGCCGCGACCTCGGGCTGCAGGGCGACCTCGTCCAATCGACCGACCTGCGGGGCATCCAGTGGAAGGCCGATCACCAGGCGGGAATCGAGCCTGCCGTCGCCCACCCAGACCCGCAGCACCAGTTCCTTGGTGGACTGAGCGTCGAGCACGGCTGGGGCGACCTCGAACACCCACGGGCCGGTCATCGCGATACCCGGCGCCAGCTCGCTCACCCAGGACGTGAACGTGAACCGGTCGGCCGGGGCGTACGTGTTCGGGCCGACGAGCAGTTCAACGTGTGGAAGCGCGGGGTACGCCGTCACGGCCAACGTGGTGTCGACGACGACCCAGCGACCGCTTGCCCTGATGGACTGGGGATCTCGGGAGGTGGTGTCGACGACACGGTCGGCGATGCGTACCCGCGTGACGGTCGCAGTGATATCGCGTCCCGACACGGGCGCACCGATCGACCCATGTTCATCGAACGGCGCGTACACCTCGCTTGGCGTCGGCAAGCTGTGCCACAGCATCGCTGCCGCCGCAAGCACGACGATCACCGTGCCAAGGGGGACCAGCCCGCGCAACCGCGCCACCATCGAATTCACCCGTCGCCCCGTACCTGCACCGTGACCTGCCCATAATCGGTTTCGCTGTCGATCCAGGCCCGGCCATAGGTCACGGCGAGCTCGCGGAACTGCTTCTTCCAGATGCGCAGCTCGATGTCCTGACCCGGTCGCAACGCCGACTCGGGCAGTGACCACACGAAGGCGACCTCCTCCTTGAGACCAGGTCCCAGCGAGAGGATCTCGGTGCCACCGTCCAAGCGCATCGCCCCGACGAACTCTGCCTTTGGCTGGTCGCGAAGGTCGAGTTCGTTGCGCAAACCGCCGGACGTGGTGCCGTCGTTGCGCACGGTGGCGACCACCCCCAGGTATTGCGTGCCCGGTGCTGGTGCGCGCAGCACCCGTGAACCGGAGCGCAGTTCACCGACCAGCGATGCGCGCTCGACGACGACCGTGAACTGGCCGTCGCTGAACTCCTCGCCGGGTCGAAACGTCGTCACGGAGTCATCGACGGTGTCCAAGCCGCCGAAGAGCGCGGTGGCTCCCAAGACCGCGAGCACGGCCAACTGCCTCATTTGGCGGAATTCGAGTCCCGCAAACCAACTTCCGATCCGGCCCTTGATCGTCGGGCTGCCGGGAACGCCTCCCATGTGCAGAATGCTAGTGCTGCGTCGATCGAGGCCCTACCGCTCCTCGTGTCTTGGCACCGACCTGCTGGGGTGCTGCTGCACTCAGAACAGGGTCGGTTCTGGCAGCGGGACGACCGTCTGCTCCGCCGGAGGCACCGAGCGGAAGGACCGGTGGTCACCGGTCAGACCGTGCTTGGAGATCAACGGAGCTGCCCGTTCGCGCAACGAGTCGCGGTAGTTCGCAGGCAGATAGGCTCCGCGCGCGTACAGCTGGCGATATTCAGACACCAGTTCGGGGCGCGACCGTGCCAGCCAGGCCATGAACCAGCCCCGCGTCGAACCGCGCAGGTGCAGCGCGAACACCGTCGCGCTGGTGGCTCCAGCGGCGGCGATCTGCCCGAGAAGCGCGTCGAGCTGCTCGACCGAGTCGGTCAAGAGGGGCAGGACGGGGGCCACCATCACGTGACAGTCGAGTCCTGCACCACGAATCGCGCGGATCAACTCGAGCCGAGCCCGTGGCGTCGGGGTGCCCGGCTCGACGTCGGCGTGCAGTTCGAGGTCACCGACGGCCAGGGACACCGCGACACTGACGTCGACGACCCGCGCAGCCTCGACGATCAGCGGCAGGTCGCGGCGCAACAGCGTGCCCTTGGTGAGGATCGAGAACGGCGTACCCGAATCGGCAAGTGCACCAATGATTCCTGGCATGAGGGAGTACCGGCCCTCGGCGCGTTGATAGGGGTCCGTATTGGTGCCGAGCGCCACCGTCTCGCGGGTCCACGACGGGCGACACAGCTCCCGGCGGAGCACGGCGGCGACATTGGTCTTCACGACCACCTGAGTGTCGAAGTCGTTGCCACTGTCGAAGTCGAGGTACTCGTGGGTCGGCCTGGCGAAGCAGTACCGGCACGCGTGACTGCACCCGCGGTAACCATTGACGGTGAAACGGAACGGCAACTCGGACGCGTCGGGCACCTTGTTGAGCGCCGACTTGCACAGAATCTCGTGAAACGTGATGTTTTCGAACTGCGGAGTACGCACTGAACGGACGAGGCCCATGCGCTGCAATCCCGGCAACGCGCCGTCGTCGACCGCGATCCCCTGACCGTCCCAGCGCACGGATTCAGTCGAACATCTGTTCGATGGAAAGTCAATCCTCGACTCTTCGCGATCTTTAGTGAGATGAGCGGCCGTTTGTGCCGTAGACTTCCGAGCGGGTGTAAGACACATCCGTTCCTGATGAAAGAAGTAAAACGGTATGGCACAGGGAACTGTGAAATGGTTCAACAGCGAAAAGGGCTTCGGCTTTATCGCCCCCGACGACGGCTCCCCGGATGTCTTCGTCCACTACTCTGAGATCCAAGGCGGCGGCTACCGCTCGCTGGAAGAGGCTCAGCGAGTTCAGTTCGACGTCGGACAAGGTGCGAAGGGCCCCCAGGCCACCGGAGTTACCGCGATCTAAGAACTTCACGATCTATGGGCTGGCAAGGGAAACCTTGTCAGCCCATAGTTCATTTTCAGGCCATCCACTTCAGCCGGACAGCACCAGCGACACCACCAGGA
>NZ_JBOGDD010000172.1:0-7258 GCF_050701675.1 Mycobacterium sp.
GTCTACGGCTGCTGGTGCCCGACAGCCATTACGGGGCGGTGCTGCGGTTCGTCAACGAGACGAACATGGGCGGACGGCTGCAGCTGCATCACGTCCGCTCGTCCGCGAGCGGCGCGACCGCCGAGCCGAACACGTTGGCAGGCAAGCTGTTCGTGGTCGACCCGACGCACGTCTGCGCTGCCGAGGCCGCCGACGTCATCGCCGCGGCAGGCGACCACGTCTGCGTCGACACCCCCGACGTGTTTTCCCGGTTCCGGCGGGCGGTCACCGACACCGGGCTGTACAAGGACTCCGACCGACTGGCGATCAAGGACGACCGGCGGCCACTCAAGCAGGCCGACTACATCTACCAGGGTGACGTCGCCGCCAAGATCGATGCGCTGACCGTCGATCTCGCCAATACCGAAGAGGCATATCAGCAAGCGCGGCGGGCAGCCGACGACATCGCCGCCGAACGCCAGCGGTGGCGGGACCGGGCCGCGGCATGCAAGGCGATCTGCGAGCAGTTCCCGCAGTGGAACCAGATCGACACCGAGACCGCCGATGGGCATGCCGACCGCCTGCGCGAACAGTACGAGCTGCTACTGGCCGAGCACCCCGACATCGAGGCGCTCAATGAGCGCGCCGATCAGTGCTGGGAGGAGATCCAGACACTGATGACCCGCCGCGGTGGCATTCAGACCCGTCGCGACGACCTGGACGGTCGTCGGACCCGGCTACTGGAGCTTCGGGAGCGGCTGGCTCCCGCGTTCGTATCCGAGCCGCTGACCGAACTACTGAACCGCTACGCCGGAGACGTGCCGATGGCGTTGGAGTTGCTCAACCCCGAACCGCACCGGGAGGCGGTGTTCACCGCCATCCGCCGGGAGCGCGATCACCTCCGCGAAAGCCGCAGGCGCTCATACGATGAGCTCGCCCGCATTCTCAACACGTTCGACACCGCGTTCCCCGACGCCATCCCCAATGACAGCGACGCGTTCGACGAACGAGTGCACGACTACGTGGTGTTGTGCCGCCACATCGACGAGCGGGAGCTCCCCGAGGCCTACGAGCGGATGATGCGGCTGGTCACCGAACAGGCGCCTGATGCCATCCTGACGCTGCACCGGGTGGCCGAGCAGGAAGCCCGGCGCATCAGCGAGCAGATCGCCAGGGTCAACACCGGTCTGGGCTCCGTGGAGTTCAACCGTGGCACCCGGTTGACGCTGCGCGCCACCCCACGCAGCCTGACGGCGGTCGCCGAGCTCACCGACATCGTCAAGGCCATCTCGCGGCGCATCGCCGAAGTCGGGCTTGGCGACAAGCAGGCGATCCTGGATCAGTACGCCGACATCCTGTTACTGCGCAACCGGCTGGCGTCCACGGCCCCCGAGGACAAGGCCTGGACGCGCGATGCCCTCGACGTCCGCAACCGGTTCACCTTCGACTGCGCCGAATGGGACACCCATACCGAAGAGCTGATCCGCACGCACAGCAATGCCGGTGACAACTCCGGTGGCGAGCAGGAGAAGCTGATGGCCTTCTGCCTGGCCGGGGCACTGAGCTTCAACCTGGCAAGCCCCGCGCAGTCCTCCATGCCGGCTGCCGCCGAAGGTGTCGACAACAAGCCGGTATTCGCTCAGCTGATGCTCGATGAGGCGTTCTCCAAGTCCGATCCGCAGTTTGCTCAGCAGGCACTGCAGGCGTTCCGCAAGTTCGGCTTCCAGCTCGTCATCGTCGCCACCGTTCAGAACGCCACGACGATCCAGCCCTACATCGACAGTGTGGTCATGGTGTCCAAGACCGAAGCCACGGGTCGTAACGCACGTCCAGTCGCCACCGTGGCATCCAAGACGATCTCGGACTTCACGACGCTGCGCCACGAGATGCGTGCCTCCGGCGTGCAAGCGCGGGTGCCGGCAACGGTCTGACGTGCGGGCCGCGAGGCCCCTCGTCGCGCCACACAGGCCACTCACAGCACAGTGGTCACATGCGCCCCAAATACCCGCGAATTAACATCTGCCCCTTTAATCACAATTAGATCAATAACCCCATTGGTTACAACGATGTGAGTATTGGACCATCGAATTCTCTTAATCGATGGAAAGCACTGGCGGCGACGCGGTCTCGCGTTGTCAACCGCGGCTGATCTGCATCGATCCGGCCTGCTCAGCTGGCACCAGCGGCATCTCTGGCCTCGTGAGAAGCACGAGAATTAAATAGACTCAGAGAATATAATTAGACTCACTACTCTCCCCGTTTAACTCTGGCCACTTCAGTAAACTCAAGATCACGATTTGAGCTGAGGATCGTCTCTCACGCCGGCCATTCGGTGCCTGCGCGTCGCGCGATCCAGCGAAGGGATCGAAAATGAGTATGCGAAAGACTGTCGCCGTCCTAGTGGCTGCCGGTGCGATCGCAATGGCGCAAATGACCGTGGCGCCGTTAGCCGGCGCTGAACCCAACTGGGACGCAATGGCCCAATGCGAATCGGGCGGGAACTGGGCCACGAACACCGGAAACGGCTTCTACGGCGGACTTCAGTTCACGCCGGCCACGTGGGCCGCCAACGGAGGTGTCGGATCACCTGCCGCCGCCAGCCGCGAAGAGCAGATCCGGGTCGCGCGGAACGTCCTGCAGACCCAGGGAATCGGAGCGTGGCCAGTCTGTGGCGGCCCAGTCGGCATGGCGGCGGGGACATGCCGCGCCATGGTCGGCTGGATTCCCATCGGCAATCTTCCTCGTCTGTGCACGCTGGTGCTCAATCCGTTCGCCTGAGACACGCAGTACGTGCCGGTCCCAGGCGTCTCGGCGGGCAGTGCGCTCAGACCACGGCCTCCCCGCGGGTTAGACGGCGCGCTTCGTTCACCGCCAGCACGGGCCATCGGTCGGTCACGCCCTTCAGTTCGTGACTGCCGCGGTCGACGAACGCGAGCCCGGACCCCAGCACCAGCGGCGGGACTGCGCCGGATACGAGAACCTCGTCGGGTCTGGCAAGCGCCATGATTCGCGCCGCGATGTGCACCGCAATGCCATGCACGTCGCCGTCCACCATCTCTACCTCACCCGTGTGCAGGCCGACCCGAACGGAGAGACCGAGATTCGCCACCGAGTCCCGGATTGCGCACGCGCACATGATCGCCCGCGCTGGACCGTCGAACGTCGCGAGTGCGCCGTCGCCCGTGAACTTGACGACCGTACCGCGCGCCCCGACCACCTGCCCCCCGACGGCTCGGTTGTGCGCGGTGAGGATCTCCGTCCACGCCTCATCACCCAAAGCCGTTGCGCGTGCCGTTGATCCGACGATGTCGGTGAACAGCACGGTCGACAACACCCGATTGGTAGGTCTGGCTCGGCTGCCGCCCGTGAGAAACGAACCCACCTCGTCGAGCACTCGGTCGGAATCGCCTGCGAACCACTCGTGGTCGTCGCCGTCGAACTCCACCAGCCGTGCGTGCGGAATACGGCCCGCGACGTACTTGGCGTGGCCCGCAGGGATATAACGGTCCCCTCGCCGGTGCAGTACCAACGTCGGCGCCTGAATGCTGTCGAGCACCGAGCGCATGTCAGTGCGCTGAAACAGCTCGCTGATCGCGTTGAAGTAGCCCGGTCCCCCGGACAGTCGCTCACCGCGTCCATACCAGCGCCGCTTCGCCGCGTCATGGCTCCAGCTCGGTGCGAGCAACTCGGTCGCCGCGCCGGTCCCCGCGGCCTCGCCGAAGATCTCGTGCATCTTGCGGTAGGTGTGCTCGGGCATCGCGAACGGCTGATCGGGCGTGCGCAGGAAGCAGGCATACGGACTCCACAACACGAGGGATCGCACACGCTCGGGGTGGCTTGCGGCCAGGAGCATGGCCGGGAGCGCCGAGCCCGCCATTCCGAATACCGCCGCCGACTCGGTGTCTGACGCGTCGAGCACCGCGAGCAGCCCGTCCGTCCACGCCTGCATTGCAGGACGCTCATTGATCGGCACGGCATCGGAGCTGCCCAACCCCAACAGATCGGTCAGGATCAGCCGGCCGAACGACGCGAGGCGGCGAAGGTGGCGGGCCACCGTCGGGTCGTCCCAAATCAGGTCGATGGGGAACCTCGGAGTGGGCACGAACAACGTGTCGGGACCGCCGTCATCGACGACCTGGTACGCCAGGTTGACGCCCCGGTCCCGCGCGTAGACGGTCTCTGGCATGGCCGCCATCCATGAAGCATGCCAGCAAAAACTGACGGTGTCGCTCATTTCGGCGCCTCCCTCGCGGGGTCCGACGGTCGCGTCGGGCAGTCGTGGGTCCGCCCCTACGACAAGCAACACGTGGTTGGACCAAGCAGCGGTAGCTGCAGGTCGCGCAAACTGTGCCTGACGTCGACCAATGGGCCTTGAACAGACCTTTACGTCATTGCGGACTGAATCAGCGACTGATTGTGCTTGACGTGATCGCGGTCGCTTGACAAGGTCGTTGATTACACGACTCGTCACAGATGTACTGGAACGCGGGGGGAATGTTGACGAAGGCAAGACGGACCATCAGGGGCCGCACTGCGGTGATCAGCGGCGCCGCATCGGGTATGGGTCGCAGTCTGGCCCTACGGCTCGCCGACCACGGCAGCCCGGTGGCGATCACCGACATCGACGAGGGGGGATTGAAGGAAACCGAGGCGAGCATCTCGGGGCCGGTGTTGTCGCGGGTTCTCGACGTCAGCGATGCGGACGCGCAGCTGGCCTTCGCCGCGGAGGTGCGGGACTGGACGCCGGCGGCGGTGGGCGCCGTCTTCAACAATGCCGGAGTCAATCTCGCGTCCACCGTGCTCGACGCCGATCCCGACGACGATCAATGGTTGTGGAACATCAACTTCCACGGCGTGGTCAATGGAACCCGGGCGTTCCTACCGATCCTCGTCGAGCAGGACGAGGGAGCGATCGTCAACACCTCGAGCGTCTTCGGCCTGGCCGGCATGCCCAACCAAAGCGCCTATTGCTCAGCCAAGTTCGCGGTGCGCGGGTTCACCGATGCGCTGCGCCAGGAGCTGCGGGGCACCGGGGTGACCGCCGTCAACGTCCATCCCGGCGGGGTCAACACCAACATCGTGCGAAACGCGCGAGTCCGGACGACCACTGACGGAAATGGCCCAACGCACCAGCAGATGGTCGCCGAATTTGCGGCAACCACCATGACGACCCCGGAAAGGGCCGCGGAGATCATCCACCGCGGTGTCGAGGCGGGCAAGTCCCGCATCCTGGTTGGCTTGGATGCGCACCTCTTCGACATCCTCGCCCGACTAGCCCCGACCGGTTACCTCGACGTCATCGAGAGGTTTCAGGCGCCCATCAACAGGGTGCGTCGCGCCCGAACCGTCGCCGCAAGCGGTGGGTGGGAGAGCGACTTGGTGATCGACGCGGGTGCGGGTGCCGGCGCCGTCAACCCGTGATCGGCGGGCGCCGATCGCCGAGGCCACCGTTGCGTTCGAGCAGTGCACCCAGGCGCAGAATGGTCGACTCGTCGAACCACTTCGACACGAGTTGGATGCCGATCGGCAGTTCCTCCGAGCTGAACCCGTACGGCACCGAGAGTGCAGGCAGGCCAGTCAGATTGAACGGTGACGTCGCCGCCATCACATGAGTCCACGGCACCGTCACACCATCGACGACGAGTTCCAGCGCCCCATGCGGCGTGGCGGTGACGGGATTGACCGGGCACAGCAGCACGTCGAAGTGCGCGAAGTATCCGGCGAATGCCGACCGTAGCGCTTCCAGCTTCGCCCGCGCCGCATGAACCTCGGCGAAGGTGGGGTCCTCCATCGCGACGATGCCCGCACCGGTGGAGAACAGTTCGCCTTCGCGACCGGCCGCCAAAGCCTTGACGTAGGGGGCCAATTCGCCGTAGACGAACGTCATGAGCGTCCCGAACGCATCGGCCTGCTTGAGGAACGGCGCCCCGACCCGTTCGACCTCGCATCCGAGATCGGACAGTTGCGCGGCGGCAGTGGCGACCGCGGCGGTGATCTCGGGATCCACCGGCCCGAACGCGTCGTCGGATACCCAGCCGACACGAATGGGCCGTCCGGCCACCCCCGTGCGGGCGGAGTCTATTTCCTTGGCGTGGACGGCATAACCGTCGATGCCGTCCGGTCCGCTCAGGATGGAGTAACCCAGTGCGACGTCGCGAACGGTGCGGGCCATCGGCCCGACGTGCCACCAGGCTGCGGTCATCGGCGCGAAGTGTCCGGTGAAGGGGATGCGGCCGTGAGTGGCCTTGAGGGCGGCGATCCCGGTGAACGCGGCTGGGCCCCGCACGGAGATCGCGACATCGCTTCCGATGCCGATCGGCGACATGCCCGCCGCGATCGCCGCGGACTCACCGCCCGAGGATCCGCCCGGCGTGCGGTCCGGGTTCCAAGGGTTGTTCGTGCGGCCGGTGACGAGGTTGTCGGTTTCGGTCCACGCCGAGAATTCGGGGAGGTTGGTCTTCGCGATGGGGATACCGCCTGCCGCCTTGAACCGTGCCACCGCGGTGGCGTCGGCCTCGGGGATGAAGCCGGCGAACAGCTTGGTGCCGCGTTGGGTCGGGATGCCCTCGGTATCGAGGGCGTCCTTGATGGTGAAGGGAACTCCGTGCAGCGGACCGAGTTCGACGCCGTTGACGACGGCCTCGTCGGCCGTGGTGGCATCCCGCAGTGCGTCGTCGGCGCGCAGGGTGACGATGGCGTTGATCTTCGGATTGACCGTGGCGATGCGGTCCAGGTGCGCCTGGACGACTTCGCGGGAGGAGACCTGTTTCGCCGCGATCAGCGCCGCCAGGGTGGTCGCATCCCGATAGTGCATTGGGTCCGTGGTGTTCATGGTTGCCCTTCCTGCTAGATGTCCGGGTGAAGGTCGCGAACGGGGCTTGCCGCTTCCAATAGCGAAGCCAGGTGCAGGATGGTCGATTCGGCCTGCCAGCTCGACACCACTTGCACGTTGATGGGTAGCCCGTCCCCGCTGGTGCCGAACCTCATCGACAATGCCGGCAGACCGGTCACGTTGAAGGGCACGGTAACGCCCTGAATGTACGTGGCGTCCACGGTCTGGCCGTTGATGACGAATTCCCTTGCGCCATGCTCGTGAGCTGGGATCGGCAGCACGGGACAGACCAGTGCGTCGTAGCGCTGGAAGTAGTCGGCGAAGCCGTCCCTCAGCCGCTCGGCCGCCTGTTCTGCCTGGACGTACTCGTCAACGGGCGTGTCGGGAGTGGCACGCATCCCCTTGGCGATCGTGAAGAGCTCATCGTCTGCGCGACCGGCCGTCGCT
>NZ_JBOGDD010000173.1:0-6245 GCF_050701675.1 Mycobacterium sp.
AACAAGTACTGGCTGGGGCGCGTCGCCGACGGCGAGCTGATGTTCGGCCCGTTCTCCGAGCAGCGCGCCGGCTTCTCCGGGCTGGCGGACATGCAGGCCGTCCCACAGAAGGGTGGCGGCTGGCGAATCTACGGCAAGAAGACGTGGGGCACACTGTGCGAGGCCGCCGACATCATCACCACCAACGCCACCGAAACCGATGCCGACGGCAACCTGCCCGACACCTTCGACGGCCGGGTGGCCGCGGAGAAGCTGTTCATCGGCGACTTCGACCTCGACGAGAACCTCCAAGGCGACGGCATCCGCATCGAGAAGACCTGGGACGCCCTCGGCATGCACGCCACTGGCACCCAGACCATCGTGTTCGACGGCTATTTCGTGCCCGAGGACGGATTCGTCGCGCCATGGCGCGCTGGGGCATTCGGCGTGCTGGAATGGGCGTCGCTGATGTTCGCCAGCGTCTATCTCGGTATGCAGCAACGCATCCTGGAAGAATCCGTCAAGACGTTGTCCAAGAAGCACTTGGGCGCGACGTTCGGCGCGATCGTCGCCGCCGACACCGAGGTCAAGAGCGTCGGGCACATCATCGACGGCATCGGTGACATGGCGTCTCGGGTCGAGTTCAGCCGACGCGTGCTCTACCAGACCTGCCAGGAGCAGATCGATGGTAAGGACAAGCTTTGGGATCCGGAATTGCGCTTCCCCTACCTAGGTCTGGCGAAGACCTTCATCGCCGACAACGTGATCAACATGTCCCGGCACGCGATGAGCATGGTGGGCGGCTCCTCCTTCCGCAAGGGCTCGATCTTCGAAAGGCTCTACCGCGACTCCGCAGCGTCGATGTTCCAGCCGCTCAACGCCGATCAGACCCGCACCTACATCGGTGAGTTCCTGCTCAACAAGGCCGCCGCCGAGGCAGCCCCCAAGGCCTGAGCGCAGCGCAACCGCGCGGTGTCGGCGACGCCGATGTCCCGACGAGGGCCCTGCTGATGCACCGGCGAGATGAGCGTCGGTGTCCGGGTGCCGCCCCCGAAGTGTGCAGCCAGCTCGGCCGTCAGCAGGTCAACAGATCCCCCAACACCTGCGACTACATGGCTCCCGCCAACGCGGTCACTTCGTCGAAGCCCTCGCGTAGACAGGTGGCGAAGGTGTCAGCGTCGGTGATCGCCTCTGGGTCGAAGTTGACGGTGACGCAGCAGTTTTCATCGTAGGACACCATGGTCACCATGGCTGCTACGCCTGGGCGTGGCCCCATCGGATAGAGACCGGTCACCCGTGCACCGGCAAGGTAGAGCTCTCGCCCCACTCCGCCCATGTTGGAAGCTTGGACGTCGATGGCGCCGGTCATCTCACCGGCGATTCGACTCAGCACCGAACCCGGCAACGCGCCAAGGACCGGCGCGATCAGGTCCAGAAAGCCCAGCGCCGGCTCGCCCCTGGCGTCGGCGATGAAGCGGTGGATCGCGGCGATGCGGGTGGCGGGATCCGGTTCACCCACCGGCGCGGTGAAGCGGGCAGCGGCGAATCTGTTGCCGCCCAACGGATCGGCGTCGGTGCGCAGACTGATCGGAATGGCCATCGGGATGAAGTCGACGGGTAGCGCGAACTTCTCGTGGTAGCGACGGACTCCGCCGAGGATCGCCGCGAGGAAGGCGTCGTTGACCGAACCGTGCGCGGCTCTGCCGGCGGCCTTCATCTCACACAGAGGCACGTCCAGCGTGAGCAACCGGTATCCGGGACCACCGTCGCAGAGAAGGGGCGAGCGGGGTGCGGCCACGGGAGTCAGGACACGCCGCAGCGAGGCGCCGAATCGCACGACCCGCGTGGCGGTGCCCAGCGGGTCACCGGCCAGCCGTCCCACCCCATGCACCGCGCCGCGCGCCAGATTACCCGGCGCGGTGATCGCCTTGGCGGTGAGCCGCTCGACGATCAGCCCCGACGGTGTGGCGACCGGGCGGGCAGCCTGCCGGGAGGTGCTGCGCCGCGGGTCGGGGTCCAGGCCGTGACCATGGGTGAGGTCGAGCAGCTGCAGCATCCCGAGACCGTCGGTCAGGCTGTGATGAGGTTTGAACAGATAAGCGGACTTCCCGTCATGCACTCCGCTGACCAATACGGCTTCCCACGGCGGCCGGTGCGGGTCCAAGGGCCGACTGGCGAATTGCGCGATGAACGCGTGCAATTCGGCGATCGATCCGTCCCCAGGCAGGCGCACCCGCTGCAGGTGATAGGACAGGTCGAAGTGAGCATCGGGGGACCAGACGGGGGCGATGATCGGCACGGGTGGCTCGACGATGCGCTCCCGCATGCGGGGTATCGCCAAGGTGAGTCGGTCGTGGGCGCTCACGAGCCGGTCCCAGTCCGGTTCGCGGTCGAGCAACTCGATGAGTACCCCGGTGGACCGGGTCTGGTGCAGCCCCTCGGCGCGCCACATCACTGCTTCCCAGGCGCTCAGGGTCGCCGCGCCGCCCCAGTGGGTGAGGGCGTCGTCCTCGTCGGTGGGCATCTCACTCACTTCCGACCGCGTAGCTCGAATAGGCGTCGGCTGCCTGGGTGACCTGCAGTATCAGCTGCGCCACGGCGGCCGGATCATCGGACATGGGGACATGGCCCACGCCGTCGAGGCGGACGAGTTCGGCGCCGGGGAGCCGCGCCAGCATCGGGGCGCCGAATCCGTTGAACGGCAACACTCGGTCGTGGACGGCCCAGACCACGCGGGTCGGGTAGTCGCGGTTTGGCGGGAGCGGCTCCATGCTGCGCTGCGGCAGGCGCCGAAGCAGGGTGTCGACCGCCGGTGCCTGGGCACTAGCGCGGATGTGGGCAGCCAAGCTCTCTGGCGCCACCCGGCTGGGGTGAGCGACCTGCCCGGCCAGCATCAGCCACCGCAAGGTCGGGTTGGCTGCCACGGCGTCGGCATACGGCGCGCAGCGGGCCGAGAGGTTGACCGAGAGACCAATAGCCTTGGCCGTCAGTGCGATCCGGCGCTGTGAGTTCCAGGCCCCCGCGGGGCTCAGCAGTATCAGCGATTGGGCCCGACCACGGCGGGCCAGCTCCACGGCCAGCCATCCGCCCAGCGAGTTGCCGACGATGTGCACCTTGGTGAGCCCTAGTCGGTCCAGGTCCTCCTCCAGGCCGTCGGCTAGTGCCTCCAACGACGGGGTGAGCGTGCCGTCCAGGGGCAGACCACCACCGTGGCCCCGCAACGTCGGGGCGATCACGTCGTGGTGTGGCTCCAGGAATTCCAGCACCGGGGTCCACACCCGCCAGATCGCGCCGATGCCGTGCAACAGCAGCAGCGGTGACCCCGAGCCGCCCCGATGCAGGGCCGTCAACTCGAGACGGTCGGGCGGGGCGACGGGTCGTGACAGGTGTCGCGTGGTCGTGATCGCCGCGGCTGCGACTGTGCCGGCCAGCAGGACGGGGCCGAGGTGTCGGGGGATGGGCATGGCTCTCCTTCGAGTCCGTTCAGGTTCGGCTGGGCCGTTGGGCGAGGGCGTACTCGGGTGGGGCGGTGTCATCGATGCCGGCGAGTGCGGTGATGGCGTGATGCAGTCGGTCGAGATCCTCGGCGAACACCTGCCGCCGCGCGGCGAGGTCCTCGGCGCAGGTGCCCCCGTCGAGGAGTCCGCGGTGGGTGGCGAGTTTGATTCCGGTGCCGAACATCTCACCGGAGATCGATTCCTCGCTGGCGATGCGCTTCTGCAGCGACCACTGCTTCGCTAGGCGCAGGCAGGCATCGAGGAACTGCTCCTCCTCGAACGCCTCATAAGGTGTCGAGGCGAGCAGCTGCTGTGCCACGACGCGGTAGGCGTCGACGTAGGGCCGCAGGACCAGGGGAGCGACGATCAGGCTGCTGCCGGTGAGCCACCGGTGCGCCTGGCGGGCGTCGAGCTGGTCGGTGTGTTGTTGGTTCATGCCGGCCATCAAGCCGACCTCGTTCCACAGTTCTTGGGCGAACTCGTCTCGCGCAGCGAAGAAGAAGTCGAACTTGAGCATCTCCCGCACGGCCAGCGCGCTCTGCCAGGCCGTGCGGGTGTCCCCTGTCGGCATCCGGGACAAGGTGAGTAGCGCGACCTCGGCGATGGCCCGCACCACCAGCACGTGCACGGCGCTGTTGCGGTAGACCGAGGCGATGAGGTGCTGATCGTTTCCGATGCCCCACACCGTCTGCGGGCCACGGGTGTAGCACTTCAACACCCCGGAATCGACCAGACTGCGCAGCGTGCGGAACACGGTCGCACGTTCGGTCAGATCGGCGTTGCCGGCTACGGCCCACCCCCGGGCGCGCAGGTAGTCGGCCAACGGCTGCACGGTGTCACAGACTTCGGCTAGCGTCAGTGCCTTGTCCTGGCCCAACATCGCCGCGCAGACCGCCGCGGTCGCGGTCACCGGCGTGGTCCGATTGATGCGGTGGCAGATGTCGAGCGCTAGCCGTTCGACGACCTGGCGGTCATCGAGTCCCTCGCCGTGCAATGCCATCATCTTGGCGTAGACAGGTATTGGCGTCCCGAAGTCGAGATAGATTCGGCCCAAGCGTGTTTCGAGGCGGCGGGCGTAGGCGGCCAACCACTTGAGATCCTCGGGCTGCTTGCGGATTCCGCGGGCCTCGCGGGCCATCAATTCCACTTCGTGCAGCGGTAGCTGGTCATAGATGATGGAGACGGGCACGATGAGCGCGTCGGCCGCCGCCACGGATTCGATGGCGTCGGTGACGTAGCGCAGCAGGCCGAAACGGGGTGGGCGCAGCTTGCCGGTTCGGGTGCGCCCACCCTCGATCGACCACACCAAGTTGTGCCCTTGGGAGACCAGGCGTCCGACCACCGAGCGCAACGCGGTGCGGTACACCGGCGCGTCGCCCGAGGCGCGGCGCACGTGCACGATCCCGTTGCGTCGCGCCAAGGTCCCCAACGGGAAGAAGTCCAGGTTGGCGCCCGCCATACCGAAGCAGGGCGATAGACCGGCTTGCGCCAAGCGCGGAGGGAGGGCGAACTCGTCGAGGTAGGACCGGTGCGAGGTCAGGAAGATCAAGGTGTTGTGGCGGTCGAGTTCACGCAGTTCGGTCAGGCTGGAAGGATCGGTGACGATCTCGTAGCCCCGCACCAGCCACGCGGCGATGCGATGCCAGGTGCCCAACACCACCGGGTTGTGGCTTGCGGCCATCTCCCGGACGTAGCCGGCCGCTTCGGTGCGGACCTGGCGCTGGTCGTGTCCGAGGTGGCGAGCCAATGCGTCGGTGGCACTGCGGAATTCATCGGATTCCAGGAGCGCGGCGACGTCGGGGGGATCGCCGGGCCGCGGCGCGCCGCCGTCGGCAGTCCGGAATGGGTCGGTCCTCCACCGACGCCAGGGCACCAGTGGACGGCGGTCTTCGGCGCCGGCCATGTCAGTAACTCCGTCCGGTGGACTCGGCGATCAACTGTGACCAGCGCCGTCCGGCGGCCACGCCAGGCCAGTCGTCGAGGGTGTCGGTGTAGAGCCGCTGCATCGCCTGGCGCCAGGTGTCGATGTCGGCGCGGTCCCAGCCGGCGGTCGGCACGGGTTGGTGCACCGCGACGTCGATGGTGCCCTTCTGGGCGATCATCGCGTTGCGCCACATGATCTCCCCGGCGTTGCGGATCACCACGGGCACGATCGGAACACCCGCGTCGCGGGCCAGATGGAACCCGCCTTTCTTCAGGGCCCCGACTGCCGGTGTGAACGATCGGGTGCCTTCCGGGGCCAGCGCGATCGAGGTGCCCGACCGCAAGGTGTCCACGGCGGGCTGCAACGCCGAAATCGCCTGGGAGGTATTGGTGCGGTCCAGGAAGGCGACCCCGGCCAGGTCGAACAAGCGACCGATCACCGGCATCTGCCGCACCTCGGCCTTGACCACGATCGTGAACCCCCGCTCGATGACGCGGGAGGCGACCAGGACGTCGACCAGCGTGCTCTGATGGTTGACGAAGAACACCGCGGGGCGGTGCGACCACGCGTGATGGCCGCCGGTGACCTCGATGGTGATACTGCCCAGGCGGGGCGCCACCCGCCCGAACAGGCCAGTGGCCAGATCGACGCCGAGCCGGCGGTCTCGTCGCAGGGCTCCGGCGGCGACGCCGAGGCCGCCGGCGCCGAGCAGGGTGGCGAACATGGCCGCGGTGCGGACCACCGGCAGGGGATCGTGGCGCCGGCTGCGGATGGCGAACGACAAGATCGGCCACCGTCGGGTATGGGCGTACTCGGCCAGCCGGGGCGACGGGTTCACCGGGTGC
>NZ_JBOGDD010000174.1:0-4552 GCF_050701675.1 Mycobacterium sp.
CACATAGGTCATGGTCGGCAAGCGTAGGGGTCCGGTGAAATTCCGACGAGGGCAGAAGGACCGGTGGCGCCGGGACGAAAGTCCCTGCCGCACTGCGCGGCAGTTGCGGCCGTATCACCCTCGCCTATCCGAAGTCCATGAAGTCGTCGGGTTCACCGCCGAATGCGAACCGCCGCCCCGTGATGGTGTTCGGCACGATCCGGATGTAGCGCTGCTTGGGCGTCGCTGTCCACGGCAGCACCTGGGCCCGATCGGCGTCCGCCACGTCTGCCGAGCCCTGCAAGATGTGCGCGATGCCCTTGACCACGACGCTCCACCCCTGCATGACGTCGTGCATGTCGGCTTCGAAGGCGACGCGCGGATTTACCGCCACCGTTGAGAGTTTGGTGCCCTCGGCCGTGCGCATGAGAACCGTGCGACGCTGGATCACGAAGTTGACCGGAAAGATGTCCGGTGCGGTGTCGACGCACGTGACCAGGCGGCCGAGCGTGACACTGGACAGCAACGCCCAGCACTCGTCGTCGCTGAGAGCGGTCATTGGTTGCGTTTCGGAACTCGTCATGTGTTGGCCTAGGGACGTCGTGGTGGAAACCGGCTGCGGCGCCGCCGCGCGATTCACGTTAGAACCAGGCCGCCCGCTCGTCGCGCGCCATTGGTCATCCGCCCTCGGGTACAACGTCACCTCTCGGGTCATCCAGGCGAAGAAGGGACTTCCGCCTCTCGTCGGCGCCACCGTGGCAGTCCATCGTCGAAGGGGCGGAGAACGATACCCACGGAGGCTGACGGCATATGGACACACACTTTCCCGACGACGCCACCCTGCGCACCGTCCTGGAGCTGGCGAATCGGGCGCCGTCGGTGCACAACGTCCAGCCGTGGCTATGGCGGGTGGGGGACGCGACCCTGCACCTGTTCTCCGACCCCACGCGACGTCTCGTCCACGCCGACCCCGACGGGCGCGACATGACGGTGAGCTGTGGTGCCGCATTGAACCATTGCGTCGTGGCGCTAGCTGCACTGGGTTGGCAGAGCAAGATACATCGGTATCCGAATCCAGCACAGCCGCTGCACCTGGCGTCGATCGAAGTGAGCGCACACGCTGCCGCCGAAGTGGACGTCGCTCTGGCGGCGGCGATCCCGCGGCGGCGGACCGACAGACGCTACTTCAGCCCGTGGCGGGTATCGCATGGTGACATCTCCCTGATGGGCGCCAGAGCCGCGCGGATGGGTGTGGCGATGCGGCGGATGGACCCCACGGCCAGCCTCCGTGCCGCACTGGCGCAGGCGGTTTGGCGACATGCCACCGACCGTGACTACCTGGACGAGCTGACGGTGTGGAGCGGCCGTTACGCCTCGACCTCCGGAGTGCCCGCCCGCAACGCACCTCAATCCGATCCGGAGTCGCCGGTGCCGAGTCGCCTCTTCGCCGGCACGGCGTTGGCGCAGCCCGAGCACACCGTGGCCGCTGACGACCACGGTGTGCTGCTGGCGCTCGGCACTGCCACCGATGACGATTTGGCTCGACTGCGGGCGGGGGAGGCGACCAGCTTGGTGTTGCTGACTGCCACCGCGCTGGGTTTGGCAAGCTGCCCGGTCTCCGAGCCGCTGGAGTTCGGCGAGACGCGCGCCGCGATCCGGGCAGATGCATTCGCTGACGAACAGTTCCCGCAGATGTTGGTGCGGGTCGGCTGGGCTCCGGTCAACGCCGATCCGCTTCCAGCGACGCCGCGGCGGCCGCTCGACGACGTCGTGAGTCGTCTCGACGGCTCCCGTTTCGAGTGATGCCCACCGCATCGAGATCGACGTCGTAGCACAGGACGAAGCCGTCCCGGGCGCAGCTGCACGGCCAGCCGGCCTCGGCGACCACCCACTGCATTGAATGGTTCTCGGTGAGGACGTCGGCCTCCAGGTGGTGGATGCCGTTGTCGCGGGCGAGCAACCCGAGGATGCGCAGCAGTGCGGTACCGACTCCGCGTTCGTGCTGTTCGTGCGCCACGACGACAGAGACCTCCGCACGGCCCGATTGAGCCGTCGCGACGTAGTTGGCCAGGCCCACCAGCATGTCGTCCTCGAATGCGCCGACGGTCTGCCGGCCGTGATCGCCCGACTTGGTCTCGGTCAGCGACCGCGCCCACTCGTCGAGGTAGTTCGGATGAGCGGTGAAGAAGCGCAGGTATCGCTCGCGTTCGGTGCGTGTCTCAGCGAGGCGAATGACGGCGTCGTAGTCGTCGGCTCCGAGACGGCGCACCTCGACGATCGCGCCGTCCCTGAGCGTGATCCAACGAGTCGC
This sequence comes from Mycobacterium sp., assembly GCF_050701675.1. Lineage (GTDB taxonomy): Bacteria > Actinomycetota > Actinomycetes > Mycobacteriales > Mycobacteriaceae > Mycobacterium. The sequence goes on from NZ_JBOGDD010000174.1 coordinate 2,291, forward strand.
CACCGCGCCGGGGCCAGTCATCACTACTGCGGCCGCATTCATCGGACGACGAGAACCGAGCACCGGTTGTGTGCCGAACGGCTCGGGCGGTCGATGAGCATGGCGAGCCTTCCTTCCTGCGGTCAGTGTCCGACTCCTTGCAAGGTGAGACGCTACGTCTGCGGTCGGCGTCGGGGATGGGGTCATTGGTCCCCGGTTGGACGTAGGAAGGCCACCTCTGTGCGCGGCGGTGATGACGTCTGCCCATGCGACCTGGAGTCTTTCGGCCCTCGGAATTTCGTTGACGAGCGCCGAAGGTTGGTGTCAGCGCCGCACACGGCGATGGGAACGGTGGTCGAGGAGATGCCATGGACACGTTCACCCTTGACTGGGGTCGCGGTTGGTGGGCGCGACTAACGGGCCGGAATCCCTTGGTACGCGTCACCGATCGATTCGAGGCAGTCTGCATCGTCCTCGCGGCGACCGTTCTGATGGCGGCGGTTCCCGTCGTAGCGGCCTTCGGTACGTCGATGAAGGACAGCCGCTCGGCGGTCTACGCGCAGCAGGCACTGACCCGACACGCCACGACCGCGACGGCCTTGGCAGATGCGCGGTTGCACGTGGGTGTCAACAGCCAGATCTTCGACGTCAAGGCTCGGTGGTCGGCCGAGGACGGAATCCATGTCGGCACGGTTCGCGCGCGGGACATGGTCCGCGCGGGTGAGCACGTCGGGACGTGGATCGACGACCGGGGAAACCACGTCGGGGCCGCGGCACCGCCGAGTCGGGCCGCGACCGAGGCGGTCGGGTGGTCGGCGCTGTCGTGGATGGCGTTGGCCGCAGGTGTGATCGGCGCCTTGTACGCACTGCGACGCAGGTTGCGCGGCGTTCGCTACGCCGAGTGGGAGCGAGAGCTCGAGTCGTTGGCGGGCAACAGTGGTGGGCGTACGAGTCACGAACCGAGATACCCAGATGACCACGAGGGATGACGCTGGGAGCAGTGGTCGTGCGATGACCCGACCGCTGGTACGTGACGAACTACAGGCCGTGGTGTCGATGCTGTGCGCGCGGTATCCGCAGCACAGTCGTGCCGAGGTGCAGTGCCTCGTCACCGATGTGTACCGGCAGCTCCGCGGTGACGCGCGGATCCACGTCCACCTGATTCCATTGACGCTCAACCGGTGTCGACGGCTCCTGTCCGGTGGACTGGCGACGGGGCCAAAGGGCCACGACGGCAGTGACGTTGGCTCGCAGTCACCAACCGGACCGTGTTCTGGCGTGAATTTCGTCGGCGCTGAGGTGTGACTCCACAACAACCACATTGAAACAACCACATTGAAAGGAAGGTATGAAATGTCGTCTTCATCAAGGGATCAAGGCATCATCGTGGGCGTCGACGGTTCGCCGGCAAGTAAGGTTGCGACCGACTGGGCGGCGCGGGATGCAGCCATGCGACACGTCGCGTTGACGCTCGTACACGTGTCGCCCCAGCCGATGATCGGCATGTGGCCGGAACCCATGTTGCTCGACGGTTATTCGGCGTGGAGCGATAAGCGCGATCACGAGATTCTGGCGGAGGCCAGACGCGTCGCCGAGCGGGCGATCCTCGACCAAGAACCGATCGCGGTGAATCAGAGCTCCCACACCGGCGCACCCGCCCCCACCCTCGTGGATCTGTCCAAGGATGCGGTGATGATCGCAGTGGGCTGCCGCGGGCTGGGCGCCGTCAAGAGGCGGTTGATGGGGTCGGTCAGCATGAGCCTTGTTCAGCATGCGCGCTGCCCCGTGGCGGTGATCCATGACGAGGATCCACTGATGGACACTCCTTCTCGGGCACCGGTCGTCGTAGGCATCGATGGCTCACCGGCGTCGGAGTCAGCTACCGCCATCGCCTTCGACGAGGCATCCCGGCGGGGCGTGGACCTGGTTGCCGTGCACTCGTGGGCCGATGACGATCTGTACGGCTGGGCCGGCGTTGACTGGGATCGTCAGCTTGAGACCGGCAGGGAGGCGCTTGCGGAGCGGCTGGCCGGTTGGTCTGAGCACTATCCCGACGTATCGGTCGAGCAGCGCTTGGTCTACGGCGACCCCGCCGAGAAGCTGATCACTGCCTCGGAGGAGGCGCAGCTGACGGTCGTGGGCAGTCACGGCCGTGGCGGTTTCGCGGGAATGCTGCTGGGTTCGGTGAGTTCCGCGGTGGTGCAGGCCGCCCGGATGCCGGTGATCGTGGCTCGAGGAGCGTGATCGAGGGCGTCACGGCAACGGTGCCGACCAACGCAGCAC
>NZ_JBOGDD010000175.1:0-3171 GCF_050701675.1 Mycobacterium sp.
GGACTACCGCACTGAGCACGCCACCGCCAAGAGCCACGTCGGCGCTCTGGAAGATATCGGACGCCCCGAACTTCGCCGTTAGCAGCAGCCCGAGTAGACAGACCCACACTGCTGACAGGAAGACGCCAGCGGCGGTCCAGCCGAAGATGGCGCGACCGGATGTGTCGGCGGGCAGGTAGCGCGAGTAGTCGGACACGAAGGGCGCATAGGTGAGGGCGAACGTGACGGCCACACCCACAGTGGTGAGGAACGCTCCGATCGAGACACTTTGATTGGTGGTGACTGGGGCGCCGTCGTGCAACAGTGCGGCCACCGTGACGATGAGTAGCACTGCGGTCAACGGATATTGTGCCCACCGGCAGACGGTGTGGATGGCGTGGTAGCCCACTACGGCAATGACGAAGCTGGCGAGTGCGACGATCAGCATGGCCACGCGAAGGTTCATGTCAGTGGCAGCGGCCAACGCCTGCCCACCGACGATGGTGACCGAGACCGTGAACCCCGCGTACATCAGGGCGGCGGCGATGACCGGAACGAGTGCCCCAAAATATCCGAACTGACCGCGACTTTGGATGAGCTGCGGGATACCCAGGCGGGCGCCTTGCACCGAATGCAAGGCCATCAGCGCGGTGCCGATCACGTTGCCGATGAGGGTGGCCGCTAGAGCGAGCCAGAAGTTGGGGACGATGGTGAAGATGACAAGTCCGAAGACGGCGTTGCCGACATTGAGATTGGCCGAGAACCACAGGGAGAACAGGTCGCGGGCGCGCCCTGAGCGCTCGGAAGCCGGTACGGGGTCTACGTGGTGGGCTTCCAGGGAGAAATCCTGGGTGGTGTTTTCCATCTTTGGGCCTCCGGGTGCGAGAAGGAAACAGCGGTCGAGGAGAAGCTTCTGAACTCCGCTCGTTCGGTCAGCGCCTGGTTCCGTGCTTCGGTGAATCGGCCGACATCGGCGCGCCGAATACACAGCGGGGGCTTGATTTTCAACACGTTGCCGTGCAGTCCGGTGGGTGCAACGATGCATCCGAGTTCGCGGAGTCGTTCGCAGATCGCGTCGACCTCTGCAGTCGACAGCGGTGTCGTGGAGCCATCGCCGGTAGTCAGATCGACGCCTTGGTACAGTCCCAGGCCAGCCCGGGGTGATCGAACCCGCTGAGCGACTTCGAAATTCGCCCTGAGACGCTGCCCAAGGCGTACATCGACGAGGTGGTCCAGTGGGAAGCGCGCGCCAACGCAAGCCCGCCGACCCACTGCATCTTCCGGGCGACCACCGTTCCCCGGCGTTGCAGCAGCTTGCCGTCTGAACCGGGTAACAACAGCGGTAACCGCAACGACGGCCAGGCTCGTCTGAGATGCTGTAGTAACTCCGCCTCAGCCAACAGCGCTGTTTCGTCCGCGCGATCACCGGTGGAGAACTTCAGTACTGCGCTTGGCTCACTGTCCGTATCCAACCTGAAGACACGGTCTTGCAGGCTACCGAGGCGGGTGAGTGGGCCGACCACGTCCCAACCCGCATCAAGGATTTCGGAGTAGTTCTCGTCGGTTTCGGCCGTCGGCGTCTCAGGATCGCTCGCCATCAGCGGACGACATCGTGGTGGGCAGCAAGAGGGTAGGCGCGCTCTTCGGCTATGGAGTTTCCGCCGTCGACGACGAACACCTGCCCGGTGATGTAAGACGCTGCAGCGGAGGCGAGAAATCCGACCAGCGCTGCGACCTCCTCGGGCCGTCCCGGTCGCCCGACAGGTGCGGCGGTGCCCATGGCATTTTCGTACTCGGTCGCAGATCCGGTCGCAATCCAGCCGGGAGCAACGACATTGGCGGTGATCCCGCGCTGGGCATGGTCGATGGCGATCGATCGGGTCAGCCCGACCACGGCGGCCTTGGCCGCATGATAGGCGGCGTCACCCCGGTAGGCCATGACCGACCCGGACACTGATCCGACATTGATAATTCGGCCGAAGCCTTGTTGCATCATGGGCGCCAAAGCCGCTCGGGTGACGAAGAAGGTCGTGTCGAGGTTGCGCGAGACAGCCGCTCGCCACTGGTCGTCGGACGTGTCTTCAACCGGCGCCTGTTCCTCGCCTCCGGTGGTGGCGACCATGCCGGCATTGTTGATCAACACATCGACACGACCCCACCGATCCATCGCGGTATCGACCAGACGTTGGGCTTGTGACGGATCGCAGAGGTCCCAGAATAATAAGAAGGCTTAGGCACCAGTCTGCACCAACTCCTCAACGCGGTCGTCGATGCGCGGGGACGTCGCGGCAATCACCAACCTGTGCGTGGCGGCGAGTGCTCGGGCACACGCGACCCCAATTCCGGTCGGGCTGCCGGCGCCGGTCACCACCGCGACGGGCGTTGACTCCCGGGCATGCGCGTTCAATCTCATACCGCTCGAACTCCTACAAAAGTGGGACGTTCGATCAGGATAGATCCGGTTAGATCAGATTTTCAGCGCATTAACATGCTTTTTACGTTGCCCTTCGAAACTCTCGACTGCTACACGACCTGTACGAGTGTTCTGTTTGGTTTATGTGGACTCGCTGGACCCTGACCTCGTGACGATCTGGCGGGCCACAGCCGTCCCCAACATCGAGATATTCGTGTACGTCCCAGGTGCGGCATTACGACAAAGGGGGCTAGGCGCATGTCGCCGCGTGCGGTCGTAACTGCCTGCTCGTCATCGCCGTAGGTGTTGATGTAGTGGGCGATGATCGGCGAGTGGACCGGCCAGCCACTCGCCGAATCATTGGCCAACGCCATTTCCTCGCCAACGACGGACGATAGCCCGAAGTCGCCGCCGACTCCGCCGTACTCCTCCGGCAGATCGAGACCCAGCAGGCCCGCGTCACCGAGCTGGTTCCAGAACTCACGGTCCGCCGCGTGCTGTTTGGCCCAGCGCTCCTGATTGGGTGTCGACGTTTTGCGGAAGAGCGCCGCCGCGTGCTTGCGCAGCTCACGATGTGCGTCGATCTCCCAGGATGGCCACGCAGATGCCCCCCACGATGGGCTACCTGCCGGGCGTGGCGAAGACGAGCAGCGCATCGCCCATGAGGGGGTCGGTGGTCATGGCGCCTCCTAGGCAGATTGGTGAAGCAGGTACTCCACGGCGGTAACCACGGCAGCGGCACCGTCTTCGCGGCCGATGCGGGCCGCGAGCAGTTGGGC
>NZ_JBOGDD010000176.1:0-7877 GCF_050701675.1 Mycobacterium sp.
GACGGGTGAGCACAGCGCGACGATCGAGTCGGTCCACCCCTCGCCGCTGTCCGCGTCGCGGGGTTTCTTCGGGTCGCGGCCGTTCAGTCGCACCAACGAACTGCTCGCGAACATGGGCGCCGAACCGATCGACTGGCGGCTGCCCTAGCCCGCGAACCAGGTGGAACTAGCCGCGAGCGACCTTGCCCGCCTTGATGCACGACGTGCACGCGTTGATGCGCTTCTTGTTGCCACCGGGACGGCTCACGGCGTGCACCGTCTGGATGTTCGGATCCCACCTGCGGTTGGTCCGACGATGGGAGTGCGACACCGACTTACCGAAGCCGGGGCCCTTCCCGCAGACATCGCATACCGCAGCCATGTGTAACTCCTTGATCGGTACTGGGGGGCCAACGACCGCAACGCGGGTGACCCAACAACCTGACCAGGATACCGGCAGCCCCTGGTATCGCCAAAACGGCGTCCACCGGTGCGAAACGGTGTGAATGCCGCGACGCGGTGTCAGGCACAGTAGCTAGGCTGACGCGCACCAAGCCGCGTTGGGTCTTCGAGAGGGGCGGTCGGCATGTCCACACGTCGGCTCGACGCCACCGCCCTGCGGGAGTGGGCCCACACGGCCGTCAGCCACCTCATCACCCGCACCGACGAGATCAACCGGCTGAACGTATTCCCCGTCGCCGATGCGGACACCGGCACCAACATGTTGTTCACCATGCGTGCGGCGTGCGCACGCGTTGACGCGGATCCCGCGGCCGACGTGGTCGGAGTCGCCGCCGCGCTGGCCGAGGGCGCGCTCCAGGGAGCCCGTGGCAACTCCGGGGTGATCCTGTCCCAGATCCTGCGCGGTCTCGCCGACGTCACCGGTGGTGGCGCCGACGAACGCGACGGGGTGCTCACCGACATCGACGGCCCCCTGCTGGCGTCGGCCCTTCGGCACGCGGTGGTCCTCGCCGACGCGTCGGTCGGCGAAAGTGTGCCGGGGACCATCGTCTCGGTGCTTCAAGCGGCTGCAGGTGCGGCCGAGGACGCCGCGACAGACCACGCGGACATTGCAGACGTCGTGACGCAGTCGTCGGATGCCGCGGTGATCGCACTGGAGAAGACTCCTCAACAGCTCGTCGTGCTGGCCGACGCCGGAGTGGTCGACGCGGGCGGGCGCGGCCTGCTGGTCCTGCTCGACGCGCTGACCACCACGCTGGTGGGGCGTGCTCCGCACCGGGTCGCCTACGAGCCGTCCGGTGCGGGCCCACCGTCAGGGGCAGTGCCCGTGGTGGCACCGCCGCAGTTCGAGGTGATGTACCTCCTCAACGGTTGCGATCACTCGGGGGTCGAGGTGCTGCGCGCCCGCCTCGAGCAGCTCGGCGACTCGATTGCCATCGCCGCATCGGGCACCGATGGTCGCTTCTCGGTGCACGTCCACGCCGACGACGCGGGGGGAGCCGTCGAGGCGGCACTCGACGTCGGCGTGCCCAGCAGGATCCAGATCACCGCGCTGACCGGTGCCGCGGGCGCGCGACCACCCGGTGGCTGGACCCGCGACCGTGCGGTGTTGGCGATCGTGGACGGCGATGGAGCCAAGGCGCTGTTCGAGGGGGAAGGCGCGCACGTCCTGCGTCAGGAGGCCGATGCGGCGGTCAGTGCCCAACACCTCCTACGCGCACTGGTCGACGCCGGGGCCGCCCAGGTCATGGTGCTGCCCAACGGATACGTCGCCGCCGAGGAACTGGTCGCCGGATGCACGGCGGCCATCGGATGGGGTATCGACGTCGTCCCCGTGCCCGCCGGGTCCATGGTGCAGGGTCTCGCCGCGCTGGCCGTGCACGACGCAGGCCGGCAGGCCGTCGACGACGGCTACACCATGGCGCGCGCCGCCGCGGGCGCCAGGCACGCGTCGGTGCGGGTGGCCGAAGAGGAGGCGCTGACGTGGGCGGGCACCTGCACACCCGGCGACGGGCTCGGCATCTCCGGTGACGAGGTGCTGATCGTCGGCAAGGACGTCACGGCCGCGGGCGCCGGTCTGATCGATCTCCTGCTGAGCTCAGGAGGTGAACTCGTCACGGTCCTGACCGGAGCGGGTGTCGATCCCAGTGTGGGTGCGGCACTTCAGGAGCACGTGCACCACCAGCACCTCGGCGCCGAGTTGGTGACCTATCACACCGGTCACCGCGGCGATGCGTTGCTGATCGGAGTGGAGTAGACGTGGTTTCGCTTTCGGAGCGCCTCGACCGCGTCATCGGCGCCAAGTCCGCGGGACCGCTGGAGGAGCACTTCGGCATTTGCACCGTCGACGACCTGCTGCGGCACTATCCGCGCAGTTACAGCCAGGGCATGTCGGTGCTCGACGAGGACTGGGAACCCCCCGAGGAGGGCGAACACGTCACCTTCGTCGACGTGATCTCCCACGCCGACGTCCGCTGGACCAACCGGCAGCCGAAACGCCAATTCCTGGTCGTCACCCTCGCCAACCGCAAGCCGAAGGTCACCGCGACGTTCTTCAACGCCAAGTTCTCCAAGAACATCCTTGTCGAGGGTACCCGCCTGATGCTGTCCGGAGAGGTTGGATTCTTCCGGGGCACAATGCAATTGACGCATCCGGCGTTCCTGATCCTGGAGGGAGCCGGGCAGGGCAAGGGCAGCCGCTCATTGGCCAAGATCGCCGAGACGTCACGCAAGACCGACGGCGAGGTGCTGCTCTCGGCATTCGAGCGCGACTTCTTTCCCATCTACCCCGCGTCGGCCAAGGTGCAGAGCTGGGACATCTTTGCGTGCGTGCGCCAGGTGCTCGACGTGCTGGACCCCGTCGAGGACCCGTTGCCCGAATCGGTGCGCCAACAGTGGGATCTGGTCTCCGAGGACGAGGCGCTGCGCGCCATCCACCTTGGGGAGCGCGAGGAGGACAGGGACCGCGCCAGGCAGCGGCTGGCCTTCGACGAGGCCGTTGGGCTGCAGTGGGCGCTGGTCGAGCGTAGGCACGGCGCGCTGAGCGAAACGGGTCCGCCCGCGCCGCCATTGGACGACGGACTGGCCGCCGCGTTGTCGCGGCAGTTGCCGTTCGAACTCACCGCCGGCCAGCACGAGGTACTCGACGTTCTGTCGACTGAGCTCGCCGACACCAAGCCGATGCACCGGATGCTGCAGGGCGAGGTGGGCTCGGGCAAGACGATCGTCTCCGTGCTGGCGATGGCGCAGATGGTCGACGCCGGATACCAATGCGCGCTGTTGGCGCCGACGGAAGTCCTTGCCGCCCAACATGACCGCTCCATCCGCGACGTGCTCGGCCCCCTTGCCATGGCGGGTCAGCTCGGCGGCCAGGACGGGGCGACCAGGGTCGCGCTCCTCACCGGATCGATGACCCCGCAGCAGAAGCGCCAGGTGCGCGACGACGTGGCCAGTGGCCAGGCGGGCATCGTCGTCGGTACGCACGCGCTCCTGCAGGATGCCGTCGAGTTCCACAACCTCGGCATGGTCGTCGTCGACGAACAGCACCGCTTCGGTGTCGAACAGCGGGATCGACTGCGCGCCAAAGCCGTCGGTGGTATCACGCCGCACCTTCTGGTGATGACGGCCACCCCGATTCCGCGGACCGTCGCCCTCACGGTCTACGGCGACCTCGAGACGTCCGTTCTTCGCGAGCTGCCGCGGGGCAGGCGCCCCATCGCCACCAACACCATCTTCATGGGGCAGCAGACCAAGTGGGTGCAGCGGGCCTGGCAGCGGATCATCGAAGACGTCGGGGCGGGACGGCAGGCGTACATCGTGGCCTCGCGCATCGATGAGACCGATGGCAACGGGAAGGCCGAGAAGGGCAAGGGCAGGCAGGATGCTGGGCCGCCCGCCACCTCCGTCGTCACCCTGTTCGAGAACCTCGGTCACGGTCCGTTGCAGGGGCTGAGGCTCGGCCTGATGCACGGCAGGCTCACCGGCGACGAGAAGGACGCCGTCATGACGGCATTCCGTGCGGGCGAGATCGACGTGCTGGTGTGCACGACGGTCATCGAGGTCGGTGTCGACGTACCCAATGCCACCGTGATGTTCGTGATGGACGCCGACCGGTTCGGCATCAGCCAGCTGCATCAGCTCCGCGGGCGCATCGGCCGCGGCGAGCACCCGAGCCTTTGCCTGCTGGCCACCAACCTCCCCGAGGACTCCAAGGCCGGCGCCCGGCTCAAGGCCGTCGCGTCGACCCTCGACGGGTTCGCGCTCGCCGACCTCGACCTCGAGGAGCGCCGCGAGGGCGACGTGCTCGGGCTCAGCCAGTCGGGACGGCCGATCACGCTGCGGCTGCTGTCGCTGGCCGCGCACCGCGAGATCATCGAGGCCGCGCGGGCGTTCGCCGAAACCGTCTACGATGCCGACCCCGGGCTCCTCGAGCACCGCGGAATCGCCTTGCTGGCAGCGCCGTTCGCCGAAACGGAGCGCGTCGAATACCTGGACAAGGCGTGAAGAGGACCGTCTGGCTCCTCGCGGGCGTGGTGCTCGCCATCGTGGTCGCGGTTCAAGTCACGATGTCGCACCGTGCAACCCGATTCGTCGCCGACGCCGACGTGCCCACCGTCGCGCCGGGAGTCGACATCCTCGTCGACATTCCGCTCATCCCGGTGCGCGTGCGCGGGCACGACTATCGCCGCGCGGCCTTTGGCGACGCCTGGACCGATGACACCAGTGCGCCGGGCGGGCACAACGGCTGCGACACCCGCAACGACATTCTTGATCGCGATCTGGTGGACAAGACGTATGTCGCCATTAGCCGGTGCCCCACAGCAGTGGCTACGGGAACGCTGCATGACCCCTACACCAGCGAAACCATCAACCTCGTGCGCGGCAATCAGACGGGTGCGGCGGTGCAAATAGACCACATCGTGCCGCTGGCATTGGCGTGGGATCTCGGCGCGCGGGACTGGCCACAGGACCTGCGGATGCGGTTCGCCAACGACCCGGCCAACCTGCTGGCCGTCGAGGGCAAGGTCAACCAGGACAAGGGCGATGGCGAACCTGCCAACTGGATGCCGCCGAATCACGCCTTCTGGTGCCAGTATTCGGTGCAGTTCGCCGCCGTGCTGCGGGGATACGCGCTGCCGATCGACGACCGGTCGGCGGTCGTGTTGAGGGATGCCGCGGCCACCTGCCCGACGGGCTGAAAGGGGAACTCTAAGCGGCGGGGTCGCTGTCACGGACGGGCTTGCCGGGCTTGGCTGAGAACGCTCGGATCAGCGCGGCCCCAGCCCCTCCGGCGATGGCCATGCCGATGCCGATTGCCTCGGGGATCGCGTGGGTGACCCAGCCGAAGACGCCCGCGCCAAGGATGAACGTGGGTAGCCAGTCGTACAGCATGGAGATCGGAGGTGGGATCTCCTCCGGTTCGCCCCGGTCGGCGGCGTCCTTCGCCCCGGCGTAGGCGGGATAGAACTCGGAGAACGCCACCGCGAAGAAGAGCGTGGCGATCTGAAGCACCCACCCCGTCCAGAAGTTGTTGGAATCGCGAAGGACTGCGTCCCCGATGAAACCGATGGCCGCCGACGCGGTGAACGCGGCCGCCCACACCGCCGAGATCGCATAGTTGATGTGCAGGAACAGCGATGATTTCCAATACTCCTGCGGTGCAAGTTCTTTGGCATACGCCACGGTGAACGGTCTGCGCACGATCAAGGTCGCGTAGGCGAACAGGGCCAGTGCCACATTCGTCAGTTCACCGGCCCAGAGTTCGAGCCACCGGATGGTCCCGTCCGAGGCGGTCAGACCCACGACGGCGAGGATCGCGAAGAACATCACCCCGAAGACCTCGAGGGAGTGGATGCTGATACCTCGGCGACTACCGACCCACAGCATCAGCAGCGTCAGGCCGAGGGCAACGCAGACGGCTTCCTCGAACCGGCCCGGCGTCGAGAACAGCGAAAACAGTGCCCACGGCGCGATTCCGGACAGGGGGGAGTCGAGGAATGCGTCGATGACGGTGCCGGCCTTGCCGGGCTTGTAGTCACCGGGCTGTGGAGCCGGACCGGCCATGCAAAACCCCGAGTTCGGAAACGTCCCGAGCTGTACCCACGCCGGGATCAGCGGTCAGGCGGTGAGCGAATCCTTGATCGCGGTGTCCTGTTTCTGGCCGTAATCGGTGACCATGTCCAGCGGTACGGAATCCTTGGCCGGGCCTTCGAATTCGATTGAGGCGGCAGCATTGCCCTCAGTGAACAGCAGCACGCTGACGGATTTGGTGCCATCGGGTGAGGTGCCCGTTATCACGGTGCCTCCGGTTCCCACCGCCGCTGGCTGACTCTTTCCGTTACTGACCCGGTCACCCAGGCTGCCCTGGATTTCGGTGATCGCCGCGGTTGCTGCCTGCGGGTCGGGCAGGACGAGGAGGGTGTTCGTTATCTGGCGGGTGTTGTCGCGATGGGTGTAGACCGTCGTGACTCCTGGCTGGCCGTTCGGGTTGCTGGTCAGTGGACCGGCGGTATAGGCATTCGAGTCGGTGATGACGTTCGGGCTGACGAGGATTGCGCCGTAGTCATCGGGTTGCGCTGCAGCGCGGTTGAATCCCCCGATGGTCATACCGACCGCCAAGAGCGCGGCGGCAGTCAGGCCGCCGATCGCGATCAAGGGTCTGTTCATGGCCGACCTGCTCCGTCCGTTGGGGTGATCAGCAGGGATAGCACGCAAGACCCCGCCAGCCGTCGCGCCAGAACCACCCCGGCCCACAGCCCATGGCACCGGTTCCGCCCGCACAGTCGAGCATCTGTACTGCCGGTCGCGGAGTCGGCGCGGGCACGGTGCTGTTCGCCTCGTGTGAGACCTGCGCGGCCATCGCGGGCTGAGCGGTCGCCAACGAGCCGCTCAAAAGTGCCCCCACGACGACGGCCATGGCAATCCTCTGCATCGCGCCTCTTCCAGTTGCGAGTCTGATGCGCGTGAGATTACACGGTTTCGAATTGACTGCTGACTGAAGCGTTAATACCGCGAAAACGAGGTCTGCGCTGCTGATCTCGGATCTTGCCGCCAGGATCGAAAACGGCCACCGTGGGTTAGCTGCCGGTGTACGTCGCCGGGTCGGGTCGGAAGCGGGTGCCCGCGTCGAGTGCGTTGAGCGCGTCCATGTGCTCGGCCGCCAGCTCGAACTCGAACACGTCGGAGTTCTCGACGATGCGTCCGGGCGTCGCCGACCGCGGAATCACCACGTTGCCGAGCTGCAGACTCCACCGGATGAGCACCTGAGCGGCCGACTTTCCGTACTCACCCGCGATCGACGTAACGGTCGGGTTGTCCAGCAAGCGGCCGACGCCCAAGGGACTGTACGCCTCGGTGACGATGTCGTGCTCGGCGTTGGCCGCGCGCAGGTCGGTCTGGTTCAGCAGCGGATGCAGCTCGATCTGATTGATGGCAGGCGGGACGTAGGTCAGCTCGATGATGTTGTTCAGATCCTCGGCGGAGAAGTTGCAGACGCCGATCGACTTGGCGACACCGTCATCCCGCAGCTTCAGCATCCCGCCCCAGCTGTGCACGTAGACGCCAGGGTCTCCGGCAGGCCAGTGGATCAGGTAGGCGTCGACGTAGTCCGTGCCGAGCCGCTCGGCGCTGGCCCGGCAGGCGTCCTGGGCGGCCCGGAAGCCCTGGTCGGAGGTCGCCAGCTTGGTGGTGATGAAGATCTCGGCGCGCGGTATGCCCGATGCCGCGATGGCGCGTCCCACCGCGGCCTCGTTCCCGTACGCGGTCGCCGTGTCGATCAGTCGAATGCCGATCTCGAGCGCGGCCGAGACCGAGCGCTCGGTCTCGGCATCCGACAGCTCGCCGACACCGAGGCCGAGAGCCGGGATGCTGTTGTCGTCGTTGAGAGCAACCGAAGGAATGGGGCTGGGAGTCGCTGCCGCCGAGGTCATGTCACCTAC
>NZ_JBOGDD010000177.1:0-1573 GCF_050701675.1 Mycobacterium sp.
GCACAGACGTGTTCGCTCAGCGGCGTGAGGTCGGCGATGAGGTCCGCATGCCAGCTGGAGGTATGAATGATGCCGCGAAGTTCTTGTGCGAACCAGTTGAAGTAGAAGGCCGTGCCGCCGTTCTCGAGTCGTTCGGCGCACTCGGCGACGAGTTCGGGACGAGGAATGGGGAAGGCTCCCACTAGGCAGACGTAGTGGCCGGCCGCGGGGAGGCCGAGCATGCGTGCGGCGTCTTCGACGGTCGACGGGTGGGTGTCACCGTCCAGTAAGAGTTGTCCGAAGGCCGCCGAGCGGATCTCTTCACGGTTGCCGCGCGCGACTTGGTAACCCTGGACGACTTCTTCGGTGTTGGCCTCGATGACTTCCCAGACCATCAGCGACGAGCGTTCGAGGAACTCGGCCCGGGTGCCGACCCCGAGGGCGTGGCCTTCGGCGATCAGCGCCTCCCACAGCGTCTTGAGGTCGATCCGGAACGCGTGCAAGACGCTGGAGAGCGGAACATTCTGGTGTGCCCGGATGCGCCCGACCTCCAGCGCCGCCGAGCGGAGCGGGTCGGGGATGTCGGCGCCGGCGAGTCGGGTCAGGGCGAGCCGCATCGTGCGGTCCATGTGGTAGCTCAGGTCGTCTCGGCTGACGGGCCCGCCGGAGTACGTGGGCTCGTCCTGAATGGTCTGGTCGACGGCGCGTTCGATGATGTGCGGTAGCCGGATGTTGAGCAGTCGGCGCGCCGCCGACCGAATCAACCTGGTGGTGTGGTCTTCACCGGTCATTCATCGCTCCTCTTGCCGCGAGACTCCGTTCTTACGCCGGCGTAACACTGCCGGAACACCGCCTGCCGAATCAGCACTGAAATATGCAAAGTGCACTCGATCTAGCCGCATTGCGCGCCGTTTCAGGCATTGACGCCAGCATAGTGGCACTTTTCAATTGTGTGACACGCCACGTTGCAGTTGCCGACTGAGCATGAACCAACGAACGGAGATCGATGCCGAAGCCAACCGCGCCGTCCGCGGACCATGACGTCGCGTCAGCTGAGATCGTCGCGGCTCGGCTGTCGGATTCGTACGGTCTGCCCGATGCCGACCTGGCGTTCCTCGGAGGCGAACTGGATCGCAATTACCGAGTGTCGACCGGCGATGGACGGGTGTTTCTGGCGAAGGTGCGCACGAAGGCAGACCGTAACGGCGCGCTGCAATGGCAGAAGGACATCCTGCTGCACCTGGCCGATCGGACGTCCGATGGCCACCTGGGTGTGGCAGTGCCGTCATTGGTCCGCACGCTCGACGGTCATCTCGACGTCGGCATCGACGTGGGATCCGAACGGTGGCTGCTCACGGTGCTGAACTGGGTGTCTGGGACCGACATGGTCCGTGTCGCCGAGCATTCCCAAGAGCTGCTCGTCGACATCGGGGCTACCGCGGCCCGGGTGACCAAGGCGTTGGAGGGCTTCGAGTCGGCGTCCATCCACATCACCCACCATTGGGACATCACGCGCGCTGCCGATGTGATCGAAGAATGCCTGGCCCTGGATCCCACGTTGGAAGGGAGCTCAGAAGCGCAGATTGCTCTGCAA
>NZ_JBOGDD010000178.1:0-11956 GCF_050701675.1 Mycobacterium sp.
TCCCACTATCGGGTGACGTGCCGCGCGCAATCGTACTGTCGAAGGCAGCGACGGGCGCGGGCGCACAGCAGGCGCCCGGTCTCGAGCGCTCTCAGCGGGTGCGGGCGCGGCGCAGGCGGCGGAAGCCGCCCAGCGCGATGAGGGACAGCATCCCGAGCGCGATGCCCATCGCCGTCGGAGACAGGGCGGGGGCCTGGTTGGCGCAACCGGGGAAGAGCAGGCAGTTCTGATCCGCACAATCGATGAAGCCGTTGTTGTTGTTGTCGAGACCGTCGTCGCAGATGGTCTCGTCGAGCGGCGTGCCGTAGGTCTGGATGTAGTCGAGACGCACGTCGCCGGCGACCTGCGGGGTGATCGCCACCTTGATGCTGAACAGGTTCGCGGGGTCGACCCCGGCGAAGTCGGCGAAGGCGAACTGCAACGGCAGTGGCGTCATCATCACTGCCATGAGCACGGTTTGCGTGCTCGACGCCGTGTTCATATTGCCGTCGGTCAGCGTCACGGTGATGCCGAGCCCCGGCGGCGCAACCGCTGCGAGATCGGCGCCGAGGATCAGCACTTCGATGCCTTGCGCGAAGGCCAGGTAGGCGTTGAGTCCGCTGCCGTCGGCGTCGAACGTCAGCTCGGCCGCACCCTCGGCGGTCGACGACGTGATGTAGTCGAACAACGAGACGGGCATCGGTGCGATGCCGGCCGTCAGGAAGTCGCCGGCGTCAATCGCGTTCAGGATGACGTCGAGCTGTCGCACCTGGCCGATCACCCCGGCGAGGTTCGGGTCGACGCGCACCGTCGTACCGACCATCGTGCGCGCCACGTTGACGTTCTGCACGTACAGGGTGGCGGCCGACGCATCGGTGAACAGGTCGATCGGCGCTTCGGCGGCGGGGGCGACGGCGGTATGGAGAAGGATCGTCGCAACGACGATCCCGGTCCAGCGTTTGCGTGCAATGCGCGCCATCACCCCTCCTCGTGCCGCCCAACCGCGACCCAGGGGCGGGTACCCCGGGCGCGCTCTGGCTCACAGACAGGCGGTGAGTAGCACAAAACACCGGGCCGCCGCCACCGCGACTTTGCGCCATAGCGGTTGCCCGAGACCGAGTTCAGCTCATGGCGCGATGATCGTGCCGGCGCAATCGTCGCACGAGGGGCCCAGGCCGTTCGTGAGCTGGCAGGTTGTGCCGCTCTTCGTCCCGAAGAGCAGCGGGCCGGTGCCGACCTCGCCTGCGAGCTTCAGCCCGATGGTCTTGCATTGGCCGGATGCGAGCGAGAAGTCCCACTTGATCTCGCTGCCGCTGCCGCCGGTGAGCGAGCAGGTGGGATCGTTGGTCTCGTAGCCGTCGGTGGTGCCGCTGTCGACGATGTCGAATCCACCGCAGGCCGCCAGTCCGCCGAGGTCGACGGTGAAGTGGCTCAGATCCTTGTACGTCGAGCCCGGGCAGTAGCTCGGTTTGCCGCACACGGTCCAGGTGAACGTGGTGTTGGTGCCGTCGTACACGCCCGCCCCGTTCAGGAGCACGATCTTCATGCGATCGGCAGTGCAGACCGATTCGTCGACGCCGACGCAGTGCCGCGGTGTCGGCGTCGGGGTGAAGGTCGGCGTGATGGTGCGCGTCTTTGTGGCGGTAGGGGGAGGGGTGAAGGTCGCCGTCGGCGTGCGCGTCGACGTGCTCACCGGGGTTCGAGTCCAGGTCGGCACCGGTGTCACGCACTGCAGCGAGCAGTAGGACGCGCTGCCGGCGTGCACGGCCTTCAGCAGGCGGGCGTCGTAGCGCACGCCGTTGGCGAAGGACTGGATGAGGCTGCCGTAGAATGCGTCGACCTGGTACTTGCAGGGCGGCGGAGTGACGGTCAGCGTCAGCGTCGAGTTGGGGCCGACGACGCCGAGGCGATAGTTGAACAACTCCTGGTTGTCGATCACCTCGTCGTACTTCTTGTAGATCGCCAGGCCGACCGGGTAGCTGCAGGTCGACGAGGTGTTGGTGATCACCGTCTGAACCGAGCTGCCGCCGGTGGTGATCGTGGCGCTGAGGACCCCCGCGGGCGGTGTCGACGAGCACCCGCCGCGCGGCGTGGAGGCCGGCGTGGCGATGCGGGTCGGCGTCGCCGCCGTGCAGCTCTCGCCGGTACCGGGCGACGGCGTTGGCGTGGTGCTCGGCGTCGCCGTGAAGGTGCGGGTCGATGTCGGCGTCTGGCTCGGTGTCGCGCTCACCGTGGCGGTCTTGGTCGGGGTGTGCGTGTTGGTGGCCGTGCCGGTCTGTGTCGGCGTGCGCGTGAATGTGGAGGAGGGCGTCGGCGTCGCGGTGGGCGTCGCTGTGTTGACCGGCGTTTTGGTGGCGGTCGCTGTCGTGGTGTTGACCGGGGTCTTGCTCGCGGTCGCCGTCGTGGTGTTGACCGGGGTATTGGTCGGCGTCGGCGTCTTGGTGTCGGTGGGCGTCTTGGTGGGCGTCGCCGTCTTGGTCGGGGTGCTGGTCCAGGTCGGGACCGGCGTCACGCACTGCAGGCTGCAGTAGCTGGTTGAGCCGCCGTGGAAATAGGCCAGCAGACGCGAACCGTAACGCACGCCGTTGGCGAAGGAGAGCAGCAGGTCGCCGTAGAATGCATCCGCCTGGTAGGCGCAGGGCGGATTGTCGACCGTCAGGGTGAGGGTCGAGTTGGCCGGGACGACGCCGAGGACATAGTCGAAGATCTCCTGGTGGTCGATGTCCTCGTCGTACTTCTTGTAGACCGCGAGGCCGACGGGGTAACTGCAGGTTGCCGACGTGTTGGTGAACTGCACGACGGTGCTCCCGTTGACGGTGCTCATACTGGCGGTCAACGTCCCGGCCGACGGGGTGGCGCTACAGCCGGCTGCGGGGGTGAAGCTCACGGTCGGGCCCTGCGTCGGCGTGCCGGTGGCGCAGGCCTCGCCCGGGGTGCTGGTCTGGGTCGGTGTCGATGTCGGTGTACCGGTCTTGGTGTTGGTCGGCGTGGATGTCCTGGTCGCCGTGCTGGTGCTGGTGCGTGTGGCGGTGGCCGTGCTGGTCAGCGTCAGCGTGGGCGTCGATGTGGGCGTCGCCGTCGCCGTGCCGGTCTTGCTCGGCGTCGCCGTGGGGGTGTGGGTGAAGGTCGCCGTCGGGGTTTGGGTGACGGTGCCGGTGTGCGTGGGGGTGGCCGTCGGGGTCGGCGTGTTGGTGAAGGTCGCGGTCGGGGTGCTGGTGAAGGTCGCCGTCGGGGTTTGGGTGACCGTGCCGGTATGGGTCGGCGTGGCAGTTGGGGTCTGAGTGACGGTGCCGGTGTGCGTGGGGGTGGCCGTCGGGGTCGGCGTATTGGTGAAGGTCGCGGTCGGGGTGCTGGTGAAGGTCGCCGTCGGGGTTTGGGTGGCCGTCCCGGTATGGGTCGGCGTGGCGGTTGGGGTCTGGGTGACGGTGCCGGTGTGCGTGGGGGTGGTCGTCGGCGTCTGCGTGGTGGTGAAGGTCGCGGTCGGGGTCTGGGTGACGGTGCCGGTGTGAGTGGGAGTGGCCGTCGGCGTCTGCGTGTTGGTGGCGGTCGCGGTCGGGGTGTTGGTGAAGGTCGCCGTCGGGGTTTGGGTGACCGTGCCGGTATGGGTCGGCGTGGCGGTCGGGGTCTGGGTGACGGTGCCGGTGTGCGTCGGAGTGGCTGTCGGCGTCTGCGTGTTGGTCGAGGTCGCTGTCGGGGTCTGGGTGCCGGTGTGTGTGGGGGTGGCCGTCGGTGTCTGTGTGATGGTCGGCGTCTGGGTGAAGGTCGCCGTCGGTGTCTGTGTAACGGTCCCGGTATGGGTCGGGGTGTGCGTGACGGTCGATGTCGCCGTTGGTGTCTGAGTGAACGTGGCGGTGCTGGTTGCGCTGGCGGTGGCGGTCGAGGTGCGCGTGGCCGTCGGCGTGGCGGTGTTCGTTGCGGTGCCGGTACTGGTCGCCGTTGCGGTCGGCGTCGGCGTCGGGATCTCGATGGGGAACACCTCGATGAAGTCGAAGCGCAGGTCGCCGGCGACGCCCGGATTGACGGCGAGTTTGATCGCCGTGACATGCGCGAGATCGATCCCGGCGAATGCACCGTTCTGGAACGGCAGCTCGACGCTCTGCGCGCCGCTGGTGGTCATCGTCGTGGTGACGAAGCCGAGACGGTTCAGCGAGTCGGTGAGCTCGAGCCGGACGACCGCGGGCACGGCGGCCGCGTCGACGGCCTCGAAGCGCAGGCGCAGGCCGGCGAAGGTCGACAGATCGACGCCGGCGCCGCCGCCGAGGCCCTGGCCGCCGGCATCGTAGGTGAGCGCGATGCGGCCATCGGCGGCGACGCTCGACGAATACTCGACCCGGGTGAAGGGCGTGAACACGCCGGCGGTGACCGAATCGTTGGGCCCGATCGCCGTGGCCTGTACGCGGAGCTCGCGGATTCCTCCCATCACACCGGGCAGCGGCAGCGGCTCGACCACCGTGGTGAAGCCCACCGATGACTGCACAACCCCGGGCGGGAAGGCGGTCACCGTCGCCTGAGAAAAGTCGTCGACCAGCATGCTGGTCAACCCGCTGGCGGGTTGCGCCAGCGCCGGTCCCACGAGCGCGAGAACAATCAGGCGCGCCCACAGCCGGCGAAGGTACGAAGGTCGGGTTCCGCTTTCCATCGACATCATCACATTCCGCCTACTGGTGTTCCGGAGCGGCCAACGCTCCCGGCTGGCTCAGAAAAGTGACGCTTCGTCACCTGACTGACGCACGACTTCGGGAATTGGCCGATGCGAGTCCCGACAAAAGATTCTGTGTGGCTTGGTCTCAGGATTGCAGTGCCACTCATCGGGGGAGTGCATGCCCCGACCGAGCTGAGCGGCGCAAAAAAAGGCGACCAATAGGTCGTCGTCTGCAGGGCGAGCATGCTTGGGGGTCGGTCGGAGGGAAGCTTGACTGGTCTTGGTGGGTCGAGCTGATGTCAGCCAGCGGAGCCGCCGGCTGACTCAATGCGGTGGGACGCGGCCTGTGGATGGGTTGCCAGCGCCTGGCGTGGCGGCGATCTCTCTCAGGCGGCTCTCCGTCCCCGCTTCGAACTCTCGCGGCCGCAGCTGCGCAGCAGCGCTGAATCCCATCTCACAATTAAGACGCTGCCGCCGCTGCACGGCCAAGTCAACACGAAATTTTTGCTACAAGGGACGATTTCTTCATCCCCTGGCGACTTGGCACAGCGAATCGCAAGTCACCGGATTTGCGAATCAATCCGGGTGATGCCGGCGCGCGCTCCGGCTTATATTCGGGGCGCGGTAGGTGGGCTGGTTCGTGCAGCGGCGCTAGGCCGCACCGCCGCTGCTGGCAAGCACGTGGCGCAGGGCGTTGAGGAGCAGATCGAACCAGGAACCGGCGACCGGAGTCGAGGTCGGGGTAGGGCTCGGGGTCGAAGGCGCCGAGGGGGTCGACGTTGGGGGTACGGTCGGGGTGGCTGACAACGTGGGGCTGCCACTGTTGGTCGGGCTTGGCGCGGTCGGGGTTCGGGTGATCGGGCGGGTGCGAGTGGCGGTGTTCGTGCGGGTGGGGGTTGCCGTACGCGTTGGAGTGGTGGTGCGGGACGGGGTGGTGGTGCGGGACGGTGTGCGGGTGATCGTGCCGGTCCGCGTCGCCGTGGAGGTCGGTGCGGGAGTACGAGTGTAGGTGGAGGTCGGGGTCACGGTGGGTGGGATCGGATACACGAATTCGACTGCGGCTTCGTCGTCGGCGCGCAGACTGGCGCAGCGTCCGTCGAAGTGCGCCTGTTCGGCCATGGTGGCGGTCTTGTCTGTGGAATGCCCCAGTCCGAGCGTGTGGCCAAGCTCGTGGGTGGCGATTTCGGCCAGGCTGCAGGCGGTCCAGACCGCGCAACCGCCCCACCCATCGTTGAAGGTGAGCTTGCCGGCGTTGAGGCGCTGGAAGCTTGTACCGTTCACCTCGCGCCTTTCCTCCGTCTCGCAACCGCCGCCGATGGCAAGGACGCCGCGGCACTCCCGCGGATTGTCGAATTCGCCGAAGGGGTCGTTGAACAGGATCCGGTTCTCGCCCGGGCAGGTGGGAAAGGGGGCGGCGTCGGCATCGCCGACATGGCGCAGCTCGAGCGGTGAAGCGGCGACCGCCGTCCACGCGGCCAGGGCCGCTTCGACGGCGGCGATCGATACCTCGGGTCCCAGGGTTTCGTCGCCGAGCGGATCGATCTTGAAATCAATTGGAAGCCCTTCGTCGGGCTCGAACCAGCGTGAGAACGGTCGCAACAGGGTGAAGGCCGGCGGCGACACGTCGGCTGCATCGATCGGCGGCAAGGGCCGCAACCGAATCGGCGCGGTTGGTGCACCGGGCGCGGCGCGACGGATGCGCCGCATCAACTGACGCAACGGTACGTCGTCGCGTGGCGCCTCGACCGCCTCGCCCGTCTGCGGGTCGAGCACGGTCATGTTGGCTCCCATCTCGCGCCGGGCGCGCAGCTGCCTGCCGTCCGACTCGATGCGGTACTTTCCCATGCCCAGCGCGGTGGTGCGCAGCGTGCCGTCCGGGCGTTGGCTGAGGAAGACGAGGACGTCCTCGCCAACCCGATACTCCGGGCCGCCGTGGATCCACTGCGCGGTGCCGCCGACGCGCCCGCCCAGTTCGCGGAGGATGAGTGTATCGCCGTCGATCTGGCCGAAGACGACTTCGGACAGGCGAATGGCGACGTCGGTATAGATGGCGTTCGAACGCGGCTCGCGCAGCGCAGCGACCGATTCGACGCGCCCGACGACCGCGCCAGCCGACACCGCGGCGAGATCGCGCTCGTCCATCGGCACGACGGTCGTTGCCCCGGCGCGTACCGCTGCCAGCAGCGCGCAGGTCACGACTGCGGCGATGCAACGGCAGCGCCGGTCGATCGATTTCACCCCGACCACCTCACCTCGTCCCCCCGGCCGGTAGCGGTCGCCGGTCAGAACTCGGGGAACGGCAGGGGTTCTTCATCATAGTACATGATCGCGACGACCCGCTTGCCGGTCTTCGGGTCAGTGGTGACAACCATGTTGGTCACGGTCTTGTCCTTCTTGAAGGTCAGGAACGACTGTTCCTTGCCCTCGTATTCCTGGGTGACGTTCCAGTCCTTCTTGGTCAGCGTGTCCTTATAGAAGTTGAAGATCTTCTTGGGGTCGCCCTCGGCCGAGAAGACGACGTTGTGGGCGTTGTTGGCCAGATCCTGCACCGCGACCACCTCGGACCCCTCGGGCAGCGGCACGTCGGACGGGAAGCTGTCGGGCACGCTCACTTCCTTGCCCTCGCCTGGCGGCACTTCCGGTGGGTTGGTGGGTGCCAGCGCCCCAACCGGTGAAAGCTCGGCCACCGGCGGCAACTCGAGGGGCCGCCGCGTCGCGGCCTTGACACCGAAACCCCCGGCGCGCTCGGCCGGTTTCGCCGGCGGCTCGGGCGTCTGCTGGTGGCACGTACACGAGCTGAATGGCAGCAGGCTCGCCGCCAGAACGGTCAGGGTTATCCACCGGGATCGCATGGTTGGTCTGTGACCTCCTCCGACTTCGACCTCGGACTGTACACGGATATTCAGCTCGGTCCAAAGGTGGGTCCGGTTGGCAGCGCGCAGCCGAGTTGTTAGGACGTTCGTGCTCGCCGGAACCCGCCAATGACCAGTCTGTTCTGTTCGCAATGCGGCGCCAAGCTGCTGCCCGACGCCCGCTTCTGCGCCGAGTGCGGCCAGGCGGCGATGGCAACGGCGCGCAGCGCGGCGCGCGGCTGGCGCGTCGACCGCTTCGCCCCGCTCGTCGTGCTCGCCGTCGTCCTGGTCGCCGGCGCGGTGACGGTGATCCTCGGCAAGCAGGCGGAGGCCCCACCCAACGCGCCACCGCCGCGCGCCGCGGCCGGCGGCGCGCCGGGACCCGCCGCGGGAATGCCGGAGGGGCATCCGCCGGTCGAAGTGCCGGATGGGCATCCGCCGGTCGAAGTGCCGGAGGACGTGCGCAAGGTGATCGCGCGCATGGACGAGCTGGCGAAGGAGAAGCCGGACGACATGGAGGCCTGGCGCCAGCTCGGGTTCGTCCAGTACCGCGCCGGCCAGGTCGACCCGAGCTATCTCACCGCCGCGCTGGCGACCTACACGCATATCATCGAGGTCGAGCCCGAGAACCTCGATGCCCTGCGCGCGCTGGGTAACATCGCGTACGACCAGAACGACCCGCAACGCGCCACCGACTACTACCAGCGCTATCTGAAAGTGAAGCCGGACGATCTGAGCATCCAGACGGACCTCGGGACGATGCAGCTCTCGACGCAACAGGTCGAGGCGGCGCTCAAGACGTATCAGGCGGTCCTCGCCGTCGATCCGAAGTTCTTTCAGGCCCAGTTCAACCTCGCGATCGCCTACCGGGCCGCGGGCGACAGCGACATGGCGCTGGCGGCGCTGCAACGCGCCCGCGAAGTGGCGGCCGACGATGCCACGCGCCAACGCGTCGACCTGCTGCTGGCGCGTCTCAAAGGCGAGCCACCGCCCGCACCGGCGGCGGCCCCCGCCGGTGGCGGCAGCGCCGGCGGCACCTTGCGCGGTGACGTCGAGGCGGTGTTTCGCGGTCACCCGATCGTCGGACCGAAGCTCGATCGCATCGACTGGCCGGACGACACCCACGTCCGCATCATCCTGCGCCAGTTCCCGATGGACGGCATGCCGCCGGTGGCGCGCGACAAGTTCACCGAGCGCATCCGCACCGGGGTGCGGGCGAGCAAGGAAAAGCACCAGTCGACGGCGGCGATTCAAGTCGAGCTGGTCGATGCCGCCGACGGCCGCGTCATGGATACCGTCAGCGAGTGACCGGAGCGGGGCCTTCCCCGCTCCCACCCACCATAGTATGCACCAGCCAGTCGGTGGTCATCGCGCGTGAGCGAACAGCCCTACTATCTCCCGGTCGGCGACGAGGTCAGCCTGTTCGAGGCGGCCTATGCGTGCCGCTTGCCGGTGCTGCTCAAGGGACCGACCGGGTGCGGCAAGACCCGCTTCGTCGAGCACATGGCGCACCGACTGCGCGGGCGCGACGAGCACCCGATCGCCGGCAACCTGATCACGGTCGCCTGCCACGAGGACCTCACCGGCAGCGACCTGGTCGGCCGCTACCTGATCAAGGGCGACGACACGGTGTGGGTCGATGGCCCGCTCACCCAGGCCGTGCGCTGCGGAGCCTTCTGCTACCTGGACGAGATCGTCGAAGCGCGCAAGGACACCACCGTCCTCATCCATCCGCTCACCGACCACCGCCGCATCCTGCCGATCGATAAGCGCGGCGAGATCATCGAGGCGCATCCGGATTTCCTGCTGGTGATCTCCTACAACCCGGGCTACCAGAGCGTGTTGAAGGACCTGAAGCACTCGACCCGCCAGCGCTTCGTCACCATCGTCTTCGACTACCCGCCGCGCGACAAGGAAGCGCAGGTCATCGCGCACGAGAGCGGCGCCTCGCTCGACATCGCCATGGATCTCGCCAAGCTCGGCGAGAAGGTGCGCCACCTGAAGGCGAGCGGGCTCGAGGAAGGCGTCAGCACCCGGCTGCTGGTCTACGCCGGCCAGTTGATTCGCCAGGGCGTGTCGCCGCGTCGCGCCTGCGAGGTCTCGGTGAGCAAGTCGCTGACCGACGATCTCGAGAGTCAGCGCGCGATCGACGAGCTGGCGAGCTCGATCTTCGGGGCCTGAGCGTGCGCGCGCCGGGCGCGCCGCAACGGCACCACGGCGGCACGCGCGGCGAGGACCCGGCGTCGTGAGCACCCTGCGCAGCGTCTGGCTCGGTAGCCATCTGCTCGACGATCCGAGCGGGGCCGCCGCGCACGCCGACGCCCATGCGTTGGGCAGCCCCGTGCACCACCAGCTGCTGCAAGCGGGGGATGGCCTGGCGGCGATCTCCGCCGTGCTCGCCCAACGCTACTATCGCCGCGCGGCCGCCGCGTGGACGACCTTCGGCGCCGACGGCTTCGCACGCTGGGTCGAGCTCGGTACGGCGCTGGCGGTCAGCGAGCCCGTCTGCCGCGACGGCGCCATGGCGTTCTTCAACCTCGCACCGGCCGGTTTCGGCCGCGGCGGGGTCGAGACTGCCGCCGCCTGGGTGGCCCTGGGGCGCGAACTGGCGTCGACCTCTGCGAAGCTGGCGGCGCTCTTCTTTCGCGGCACCGCGCCGCTGCTGCGCAAACCCGGCGGCCTGGCGCGCTTGCGGCCGTGGGTCGACGTCGGCCGCGGCCTGTACGGCCAACACGGCTGGCAGGGAGAGTTCCTGGCGCAGGCCTACTTCGCGTCCGCGCCGCAGGCGACCGCCGCCCTCCACGCCACCGCCTACCAGCTCTGGGCGGGCGCGGCGGCCGCGCTCTATCCCGCCATCAAGGAACGCGACTTCTTCGGCCATCTCGATCGCGCGGTGAAGGACTGGAGCGCCGAGGACCAGGCGCTGTTCCTGCGCACGACGCTGAGCCTGGCGCCGATGGCAGCGAAGGAGGCGTTTGCGTTCTACCGCGACCTGCCGGCCTCGCTGGCCGGCCTCGACGGCCCCCAGCGCACGGCGCTGCTGGGCGTTCTCTGGCGCACCGGGAAGCGGTTGGCCGGCGCCGCCGCGGATCTGGCGCCGGTCGCCGGTGTGCTGCTGCGCCAGGTGCCGGCTGCGCACGCCCTCGAGGCGCTCGCGCAGGTCGACACGCTGGCCGCGGCATGTCCCGATGCGGTCGTCGCAGCGCTGCGCTCGTTGCCGCGCGTGTACGAGGAGGCGGAGCCGCCGCAGGTGCGCGCCTGGTTTGCCAGCGGCCTGGCGCTGGCGCGCGACAACCACGATGCTGGGATGGCGTACTTCGCCCTGGAGTCGCGCACCAGCCTGAAGATCCTGCACGCGACCTCGACCGCCGCCACGCTCGAAGAAGTGCAGGGCCTGCTGCGCAAATACGTCCAGATGCTCAGCGGCGCGCCGGCGAACCTGCGCGCGCTCGACGCCCTGCGCCTGCGCCCGCCGCTGGAGGAATGTCCGGCCGAGAACGAGATCGCCCTGCCGCTGCGCATCGACCAGTTGCCCACGCACGAGGACAACCTGCGCGTCTATCGTTTCCTCGCCGCGCAGCTCGCCGGGCGGCGCGAGTTCGGCACGTATGCCTTCGGCTCAGTCGGTGGCGTCGAGGATCCGGACGCCCCGCCTGGCGGCGCGCTGCTGCGCTACCTCACTGCGCCGGAGCGCCCCGAGGCGGTCGAGGAGCTCTTTCTGCTTGCCGAGGGCGTCCGCATCCATCATCGCCTCTGCGCCGACTACCGCGGCCTGGTGGGTGAAGGGCGCTGGGTCGCCGACCATGTCCTGGCGCGCTGGGCCGAGGCGGCGGCTCAGTCGCGCGCCCAGCGGCTCGACGCGGTCTTCCTGCTGATTCTGCGCGGCGCGGTGCCCGGCCCG
This sequence comes from Mycobacterium sp., assembly GCF_050701675.1. GTDB lineage: Bacteria > Actinomycetota > Actinomycetes > Mycobacteriales > Mycobacteriaceae > Mycobacterium. The sequence goes on from NZ_JBOGDD010000178.1 coordinate 11,375, forward strand.
CTGCCCGAATGGGTCGACGAGGAGGCTGCCGGGCTGATCGCGCGCGTCGTCGCACCGCTGGCCGCGCCGAGCGCGACGGTGCAGGATTCGATGCAGGCGGCCGAAGCGCTGGCCGGCGCGCTGGCCAGGCTGCAGCCGGCGTACGTCGAGAACGACCGCGAGCTCGACGGCTTCCTGCTCGACAAGATCACCGGCGATGCGTTGCTCGATCAGTACGGCGACGAGGACGATACGCCGGCCAGCCAGGCCCCGTGGGTGCAGACCGCCAACTCCGGCGCCGAGCCGCCCCCGGCGCCGCTGGACCTGCCGCTCGAGTTGTCGCAGGAGCCGGATGACGGGCAGGGCGGCGCCGTGCCCATTTCACCCGAAGAGCTCAAGCGCCTGCTCGAGAGCGGTGCCAACCTGCGCATCACGCAGGGCGCCGGGTCGGAGGTCGAGGGTGTCGGGCTGTTCATCACCGACCTGATCGGCAAGATCCCCAGCGATCAGCTCGACGAGCTGCGCCAACTGGTCGGGGCGCCCGAGGACCGGCCGCGCCGCGCGGCGCGCCATTTTCGCGACGAGACGAGCGACGGATCGTAC
>NZ_JBOGDD010000179.1:0-3689 GCF_050701675.1 Mycobacterium sp.
GACCACGGGTCGCCGCTGGTTTGTACACCGGCAGTGGCACATACGCCTCGGGATCGAAGTCGATCTCGGCGAGTTGCACGTCGATGGGCAGGTCGATGAGCACCGGACCGGGGCGGCCAGAGCGCATCAGGTGGAACGCCTTGGCGAACGCACCAGGGACCTGACCGGGTTCCAGGACGGTCATCGCCATCTTCGTCACCGGCGCGGCGATCGCGCTGATGTCGACGGCTTGGAAATCCTCCTTGTGCAGCCGGCTCACCGGTGCCTGGCCCGTGATCGCCAGGATCGGAATGGAATCGGCCGAAGCGGAGTACAGCCCGGTGATCATGTCGGTGCCCGCTGGGCCCGACGTACCGATGCAGATGCCGATGTTGCCCGCTGCCGCACGCGTGAAGCCCTCGGCCATGTGGCTGGCGCCTTCGACGTGTCGCGCTAGGACGTGCTTGATCCCGCCGTGCGCGCGCATCGCCGAGTAGAACGGGTTGATCGCCGCGCCCGGTAGGCCGAAGGCTTGTGTTGCGCCTTCGATTTCGAGGATTCTGACGGCGGCGTCGACCGTGCGCATCCGGGTCACTTCGCGTCCTCGCTTGCCGTGCCGGACAACCGCTCGACGCCGAGCAGCAGGCCGGAGTGGTCCAGGCCGCCCTCGCCGTTGGCGATCGCGGAGGCCATCAGCTGCGCGACGACGGCGCCGAGCGGGATGATGACACCGGCCTCGCGTGCCGCGGACGTGACGATGCCCATGTCCTTGTGGTGCAGTGCGATGCGGAACCCGGGGTCGAAGTTGCGGGTCAACATCTTCGACGCCTTCTGGTCCAGCACGGCCGACCCGGCCAATCCGCCGCCGAGCACCTTCACCGCGGCGTCGATGTCGACGCCGTAGGCGCGCAGGAAGGTGATGGCCTCGGCGAGCAGTTCGATGTTGCCCGCCACGATCAGCTGGTTCGCGGCCTTCACGGTCTGGCCTGCCCCGTTGGGGCCGACATGCGCGATGGTCTTGCCGACGACGTCGAGAATCGGCTTGGCGGAGGCGAAGTCAGCCTCCGAGGCGCCGACCATGATGGACAGCGTGGCGTTCACCGCGCCGGGCTCGCCACCGGAGACGGGTGCGTCGATGATGCGCAGTCCGCGCTCGGCGGCGACCTTGGCGAGTTCGGTGGTGACGTCGGGCCGGATCGAGGAGAAGTCGATCACCAGGGTGTCGGGTTGGGCGTGGGCGAAGACGCCGTCGTCGGTGAGCAGGACGGCCTGCACGTCGGGGGAGTCGGGCACCATGATCGCCACGACGTCGGCGTTCTTGACGGTCTGCTCGATCGACTCGGCGGCGCCGCCGCCGGCCTCGACCAGTGCCTGTATCCGTTCCTCGGATCGGTCGTATCCGACGACGGTGTGGCCGGCTGCGACAAGGTGGCGCGCCATCGGGCCGCCCATGATGCCCAGTCCGATGAATCCGATGGTGCTCACGAGATCCTCGTTTCTTGTTGCTGCCGAAGGGTTTCGATGTTCACGCCGTTGGCGCCCCGGTCGGAGCGTGGGAGCCAGTCGAAGGGATCCGGGCGGGTGGCCTTGTATTCCAGACCGAGGTAGCCGGTGTAGCCGTGGTCGGACAGTTCCTGGAGCTGACTGGCCAGCGCCAGCTCCCCGGTTCCCGGTTCACCGCGTCCTGGCGCGTCGGCGATCTGCACGTGCCCGATCCGGCTGCCGTATTCACGAATGACGGCGCTGGTGTCGTCGCCGTTGACGTCGAGGTGATACAGGTCGGCGAGTAGTCGCAGGGTCGTGGTGCCGTATTCGGCATGCACCCGGTCGATGACCCGAATGACGTCCGCCGCTGTCTTGAGCGGATATTGCGGTGCACCGCTTACCGGTTCCACCAGTACCGTCGCGCCGATGCGGTCCGCCGCCGCTGAGGCGTAGGCCAGGTTGTCGGCCGCGACGTGGTCCTGCGTCGAGGGCGCGAGGTCCGCGTCGCGATTGCCGTACAGGGCGTTGAAGGATCTGGTGCCCAGCGTCTCGGCGATACCAATGGCGATGGCGACGTTGTCTCGAAATGACTGCGTGAGTGCGGGATTGGACAAGATACCGCGCTCGCCCGCAGGCATGTCCCCGGCGGCGAAGTTGAGTCCGGTCAGCTGGACGCCGGCGTCCTGGATGGCGCCGATGAAGGCGGTGACTTCGGCGTCAGACGGCGAGGTACTCGGGAAGGGCCACCAGAACTCGACGGCCCCGAAGCCGGCGTCTCGGGCTGCGCGCGGCCGGTCCAGCAGGGGGATGTCGGTCAGCAGGATCGAACAGTTGACGGTGTAGGTGGCGTTCACCACGGCTCGCCCTTTCCGTGTCAGTAGTCGGGCACTCGTCGCGGCGGATCCGCGTAGAGTGATTTCTTCATCTATTCCGTATTATGGAATGGCACTATCATTATGCAATCAAGTGAACTCGGGCGGAACCGACTTGTCAAGGGGGAGGAGGCAGCCGCAGCGGTGAACATTCCTGTTGTCAAACGCCATTGCGAAGATGTGGTGTAGCGCGGCACGATCTGGAGCGTGAAGGCCTGAGGCGGGGTGACTCTGTCAGAGGTCATAGGAAGATGAATTAATAGTTCCGTATAGCGGAAGGAAAACCCTCACCATGACCTTGCAACGCAGCGCTAGTGCCGGACGGCACCGTCATCCCACCGATCGCCACGTGGTGATCGCCCCCGACAAGTTCAAGGGATCACTGACGGCGAGGCAAGCTGCGCAGGCGATGTCCCTCGGCGTCAAACGTGCCGACCCCACGCTGCACACCGTCGAGTGCCCGGTCGCCGACGGCGGCGACGGCACGCTCGAGACGGTCCTGGCCGCGGGATTCGAACGGGTTCCCGTCTACGCAGTGGGGCCGACCGGGCAATCGGTGCTCACCGCCTACGCGCGCAGCGGCGACACCGCCGTGGTGGAGATGGCCGAAATCTGCGGCCTGCAGCGACTTCCCGGTGCCACCCCGGCACCTATGACCGCATCCAGTTACGGCCTCGGCGCGGTGGTGGCACAAGTTCTTGACCACGGCTGCCACGACATCGTCATCGGAGTGGGCGGCAGCGCGAGCACCGATGGCGGGGCCGGCTTCCTGGTCGCGCTCGGCGCGGTGGCAATCGATCAGAAGGGCTCACGCGTGGTTCCGGGCGGGCGGGCCGTCGGCCATTGCACGCACCTCGATCTCAGTGGCATGCGGCCCGAGATCGCCGATGCCACCATCACGATCGCCGCCGATGTCGACAGCCCGCTCTGCGGCCCACTGGGCGCCGCGAGCGTCTATGCGCCGCAGAAGGGCGCAAACCCAGACCAGGTAACGGAATTGGACCGCGCCCTGCAGTCATGGGCCGACGTCGTGGAGCGCACGATCGATACCGACTTCCGCGATGCGGCCGGAGCGGGCGCCGCCGGTGGGGTCGGATTCGCCGCACTGGCGGTACTCGGTGCGCGCATGAGCCCGGGGATCGACTTGATCCTCGACCTCGTCGACTTGGACAAGCACCTCCTGGGAGCCCGCGCTGCCATCACCGGCGAGGGCTCGCTGGATCACCAGTCCTTGCGGGGCAAGGCCGCGGTGGGGGTCTCTCGTCGGGCCGGCGCGTACGGCATCCCGGTATACGCCGTGGCCGGGGTGTCGACGTTGCCTCCGGCCGCGATCCACGCCGCCGGGCTCGCGGG
>NZ_JBOGDD010000180.1:0-5085 GCF_050701675.1 Mycobacterium sp.
CCCCGATCCCGTGCAAGACCTCGCCGCCGCCGAGCCCCGCGGTCGGAGCGACCGCCGGTTGCCAGCGGCCGCTGAACGCCTCCGGTGGGACCAGGTCCCGCAGGGTCAGTTGCTCCGCGCGGCGGCGGGCCACCACGGCGGCGACGTCGGCGGGCGGAGCGTCGAGCTCGTCGACCAGGAGGTAGAACACGTCGTCGACCTCACCGATCTCTCCGGCGTCGACCAGCCTGCGGCCGTACTCGCGCAGCAGACCTCGGAGCACCCAGATCGCGCGCACCATCCGATCGCGGCGGACCTCGCGCTCGCGGATCTGGACGGCGGCGGCCGCGGCGACCGCCCTCGCCCGCAGCGGCACGTCGGGTGGGGCCGGTAGCTCCCTTGGCGCGGCGGTCAACGCCTTGGTCACCATGCGGATCAGCAGGTCGGGATCGTCGGCGTAGGTGGCACTGCGCATCTCGACCTCGCTGGGCCCGCGGTGGCCGATGAGCGCCAGCTCGCGGGTCAGGTCGCCGAAGAAGCCCGGCGCCCGCGACGCCAGCGCCGTCGCGTCGATCTCCGGCTCGGACAGCAGCCGTGCCGCGATCGGGTCGCGCCGCGCGGCGGCCGCCAGCCGGTGCACAGCGCTGAGCGCCTGCGCGCTGACGAGGTCGGATCCGGCCGCGGGCAGCACGTCGTGACCGCACAGGAGCCGAAGCACGACGCCGTAACCGGCGCACAGCAGGATCGACGCCGAGGCGAGCACCCAGCCGTGTACCACGTGGTCGCGGCCGAGCAGGATCAGCTCGCGCAGCCGCCGGTCGTCCAGAGCTGCCGGGTCGGCCGCCGAGAACTCCAGCGTCTCGACGTCGCGGCCGAAGTCCCGCGTGTCGCGCCCCGATCCCGCGGAAAGGCCGATCAGGCAGTTGGCGAACGTCAATCCGCCACGGAGTTGCCGGACGATGCCGCGGGGGGCGACGGGCGGCAGCTGCTCACCGAAGAGCTCCAGGCCGTCCTCGGTGTGCCCGAAGAACCCGGAGAGCACGATCGCCGGGTCGATGAACGGCACGGTGTGCGCCATGAAGTGCCCGGTGGTGATGCCCGCGTACAGCCGGTGGCCGAACACGCCGGTGGTCCGCACCGACATCTCCCGCTGCACCGCCCCGCCAGGGCGCAGTCGCTCGGAGATGACCAGACCCGCCGCGCGTGTGCCCAACACCGTGACCGACGCCGACGACGGGGAGAACGGGCCGGGAAGGGCCTCGGACAGATTGGTGGCGATGAACGCAGGGAAGCGGGGATCGATCGGGGTGTCGAACTCGCCGTTCTCGGTAGCGGGGCCCGCCGCGACGGGCGCGATCCCGTCGGGGGTCGGTGCATCGACGGCCGGAATGTCGAGGACCCGCGGCAGCCGCCACGGAATGTCGTGGACGCCAGCCCCGATCGCAATGCGGCCGCGGCCAGCGAGTGCGAAGTCCGCGACGCACTGCGCGGCGTCGTAGGCCAGCACGAGCGCCGGGTCGGGATTTAGCGTGGGCAGCTCGCGCGCCAGCGGGTTGCTCGGGGCGAGGCGGCGCAGGACCGACGGCGCCCGCAGCACGGGACGTCCGAGGGCCGCGGCGATGGCACGCAGCGAGGTGTGGCCCTCGGCGGCCACGTCGACGGTGCCGCGAACGTCGCCGTCGAGCACGGCGCGGACCAGCACGCGCTCAAGGTCGTGCGGGTGAACCACCTGCAACGGTCGGTCGCCGGACCCGGCGACATCGAGTGCTACCGGCGCGGCGAAGATGCCAAGCGTCGACTCATCGGCGTTGCGGCCCAACACGATTCCGGCCCTCACGTGGATGCCGTCGAATGGCGGCAGAGGGGCGGTGTGCAGAATCGACGATGCCACGACGAGGCGGCCGACTCCGGCAGCGGTGATCGCCGCCAGCAGCGCGTCGTCGTCGGCGCAGTGCACGACGGCGTCGGCGCCGGCCAGTACGGCCGGGCCGAAGTCCGCCGACTCGGTGAAGGCGACTGAGCCCGGCCAGCTCTCGGGACGGCGCGACCCGACGCCGAGGACGTGGTGGCCGAGGCTGACCAGCCGACGCGCGACACCGCGGCCGACGACGGTGTCGACCCCGGTGACGACGATCCTCATCGAGGCCTAGTCGTCATCGTCACCGAACGCGGCCAACAGATCCTGCAGGTCCATGTCCGCGATGTCCTGCGACCGGTCCGGCTCGGCGGACGTCGTGGTCTCGCCGGCGTCGCCCTGGGCCGCCAGGTTCAGCAGCATGTCGAGCACACCGGCCTGGCGGAGCCGCTTGACGGGAATGGTCGCCACCACGCGCTGCAGTTCCTCGTCCACCGAGTTGGTCGCGGGCGCCTGATCGGACTCCCCGACGAGCTGGGTGCGGAAGTGCTCGGCGATCGCCGACGGGTTCGGGTAGTCGAAGATCAGCGTCGGCGACAGCGTCAGACCCGTCGCGGCCTTCAACCGGTTGCGCAGTTCCACTGCCGTCAGCGAGTCGAAGCCATGATCCTGGAAGGCCAGGTCAGGCGCGATGGCCTGCGGCGACGGAAGGCCGAGGACCGTGGCCATGTGCGAACGCACCAGGTCGAGCAGCAGATCGTGCTGCTCGTCGGTCGGCAGCCCCGAAAGCCGTTGCGCCAGAGCCGATCGCGACTGGGCAGCAGCCAACGAGTCGCCGACCTGACGGCGGGACGGCCCCGCGATCAGGTCGATGAACATCGGCGGCAGCGTCCCCGCCGTCGACTTGGTGCGCAACGCCACGCGGTCGATCCGTGCGGGCACCAGGAACGGTTCGTCCACGGTAAGCGCCTCGTCGAACAGCGCGAGCGCGTCCTCGACGGGCAGCGCCAGGATGCCGTCGCGGTTGAGCCGGGCTAGGTCGACGTTCTGCAGATGCCCCGTCATGCCGCTGGCCTGCTCCCACAGCCCCCAGCCAAGCGACATCGCGGGCAGTCCGTTCGCCCGCCGGTGAGCGGCCAGCGCATCGAGGTACGCGTTGGCCGCGGAGTAGTTCGCCTGACCGGACGCGCCGACCAGGCCCGCCATCGACGAGAACATCACGAACGCCGACAGATCGAGGTCCTTGGTCAACTCGTGCAGGTTCCACGCGGCATCGACCTTGGCCCTCAGTACCGCGTCGACCCGATCCGGCGTCAGCGACGTGAGCACCGCGTCGTCGATCACCCCGGCGGTGTGGATCACCGCCGACAGCGCGTGCTGATGGTCGATGCCCGCAAGGCCCTTGCCCAGTGCGTCGCGGTCGGCGGCGTCGGCCGCGATCACCTGTACGTGGGCGCCTGCGTCGGTGAGCTCGGCGACCAACTCGGCGGCGCCCGGTGCGTCGGGTCCGCGGCGGGAGAGTAGAACCAGATGCCGCACACCGTGATTCGCGACGACGTGGCGGGCTACGGACGCGCCTGCCATGCCGGTGCCGCCGGTGATCAGGACCGTGCCGCCCGCCCAGTCGTCGGGCATGGTGAGTACGACCTTGCCGATGTGGCGTGCCTGGCTCAGATGCCGCAGGGCCGCGGGTGCCCGGCGGACGTCCCACGTCGACACGGGCAGCGGGCGCAACGCGCCGGCGTCGCTCAAGGCCGAGACGCCGGTCAGGATCTTCGCGACGCCGTCCGCACCCGCCTCGAAGAGGTCGAACGCGCGATAGCGCACGCCGGGGTGATCGGCGGCAACGGTCGCCCCGTCGCGGACGTCCGTCTTGCCCATCTCGAGGAAGACTCCACCGCGTGGCAGCAGTCGCAGCGACGCGTCGACGAAGTCACCCGACAATGAGTCCAGCACGACGTCGAGGCCGCGCCCAGCGGTCACGCCCAGGAACTTCTGCTCGAAGTCCAGGGTGCGCGAGTCGCCGATGTGGTCGTCGTCGAAGCCCATGTCTCGCAACGTGTCCCACTTACCGCGGCTTGCGGTGGTGAACACCTCCAGGCCCCAGTGTCTGGCCAGCTGCACCGCTGCCATGCCGACACCGCCGGTGCCCGCATGGATCAGCACCGACTGACCCGGCTGCACGTCGGCCAGCCCGCGCAGCGCGAAGAATGCGGTGGCGAAGCCCACCGTGAAGCCTGCGCCTTGCGCGTAACCCCAGTCGGCGGGAATCGGGAGGACGACCCGCGCGTCGGTGACCGCGACCGATCCGGTGCCCTCGGGGAACAGGCCCATCACCCGGTCACCGACGGACACTCCCGTCACGCCCTGTCCGATTTCGGTGACGACGCCTGCGGCCTCGATGCCCATCGCGCCGCCGCCCGGATACAACCCGAGCGCGATCATCACGTCGCGGAAGTTGGCGCCGATGGCGCGCACGCCGACCCGGATGCGACCCGGGGCGAGCGGCTCGTCGGCGTCGGCGATCGGCTGCAGGCTCAGATCGTCGAAGGTGCCGGCCTCCGACACGGTCAGGCGCCACGGGGCGCCGTCCGGTGGCGGGGTCAGCAGTGCCTCGGCGGCGCGGCTCGGCACCACCCGCGCGATGTGCAGGACGCCGTCGCGGATGACCACCTGGGGTTCGCCGACGGCGATGATCGCCTTCACGTCGAGGTCGGCGCCCGCCGGGGCATCAGTATCGACGAGCACGACCCGGCCGGGGTGCTCGGTCTGCGCGGCACGCACCAGACCCCATACCGCGGCACCCGCCAGGTCGGTGACGTCCTCGCCAGGCAGTGCGACGGCCCCGCGGGTGGCGACCACCAACGTCGACGCCTTGGTCGAATCGAAGGGCTCGGTCAGCCAGGACTGCAGGCGCTCGAGCGCCGCGTGGGTGGCGCCGTACACGCCGGGCAGATCGTCGGTTTCGCTTGCCGTCGACGAAGATTCGAACACCGCGAAATCGGCGTCGGCGAAGACCGGCTCGGAGTTCACCGGGGCCGGAGACCACAGCACCTCGAACAGCTCGCCGCCGCTGGTGCCGCCGACCGCGGTGGCCAGCTGTTGGGCGGTCACCGGACGGGCCACCATCGACTCGACCGAGAGCACGGGAAGGCCGAGCCCGTCGGCCAGGTCGATCGACATCGAGCTGGGACCGTTCGGGGCGATCCGCGCACGAATCGCCGAAGCACCCGAAGCATGCAGGGACACCT
>NZ_JBOGDD010000181.1:0-4202 GCF_050701675.1 Mycobacterium sp.
CTTCAGTGCGATGTCGACGTCCTCGGCGGTCGGCACGTTGAACGCGAGGTGGTGCAGGCCAGGGAGAGCGGTGGGGAACCGGTCGCCGCTTTGCTGCCACAGCGTCAACACCAATTGGTCGCCGTGCCCCAGAAAGGCGTATTCACGTCCCTCTTCGGTGCTTTCGCCAAGGAGGTCGAACCCGAACACACGACGGTAGAAGGCGATCGAGCGCGCCGCATCGGTGACGTTGAGTCCAACGTGTCCTGTCACGGCAGTGACCAACGGTGATGCGATCGGCGAGAGCGAACTCATGGTGATCTCCTTCGGAATGGCGCCGGACGGTCCGACCTATCTAACTGTTAACACGACGATAGACGGTTAGCTTGAAGAGGTGCAAGGCCCGGCCGGGGCGAGGTTCCGGAAGAGGGCACTAAGGTGGGTGGGCATGGCGACGGTTCGGGATCCGATCGGCGCGGCGATGCCTGACCCCAGGCCCCTCGTCGGTGAACCGTTGCCATTGGACCTGCTCAATACGCGGTGGATCGACGGCGATCACCGTCACGATCTTCTCGAAACCATTGCAGGGACGACAATTTGGATTGAATCTGCGGGCGTCGATGCTTCATGTCGGCCGGCAGCGATCGATGAGAAGGACCGACGGCGCCTGTGCGCTGCACGGGAGGCGATCGCCACCGTGGCCGAGACCCCCGACGACCCACACGGCCGCCAGCTTCTCAACGACGTGCTGTCGCATGGGCATCGCGTCTTGTCACTGAATGAAGACGGTCCGGCATCCGAGGTCATGGTGGATCGCGGATGGCGGATACCGTGGCTCGCGGCCGAGCGGTACCTTGACTTGCTGGCGCGGTCGCCAGATCGGATTCGGAAATGCCGGCACCCGCGGTGTGTGCTGTGGTATCTCGATACCAGCCGTTCGGGTACTCGCCGATGGTGTTCGATGACCACCTGCGGGAACCGGGCCAAGGGGAATCGGCACTATCAGAATCGTCGGGCGCGTTGACTAATTACGCTCGATCAGCTTCCGGAGAACGCGGCCTCGTACTTGAGTGGGCCGATCGTGGCGTCGGACGTCGCGAGTGCCACACCTGCCGTCCTATCGGTGTCGCACGGTGGTGTCGACGTGGGGAGCCGACGCCATTGCACTGCCGTCCATCGAGTTGACCCACTGGTTGTGGCCGATGTCGGCGCCAGCCGGTGCGGCCAATGCGATGACCGCGGCCGCCAGGCCACCGGCGATGAGTGCTAGGAGTCCGAAATCCTTCATGGTGGAACCTCTTTCATCGTGTCGTATGATCCATACTGATGAGTAGTGTGACCGTCGGCTTGCATCGTTACACGCGGTACGCTTCGGATGAGTTGGGGTGGCAGCGCCTCGCGCGGTTCCCCAGAGCCCAAACGGCCAACCGCGGGTTGCTCGAGTACACCGCCGCCAGAAGGCCGTAGGCAGACTGTACCGAAGAGTTCAGTCAACAAGGAGCACTATCGATGCCGTCGAAGGGCGTCCCACCCATGCGCCCGCCGGTCCCGGTGGAAGGCTGGCGTCGCGTCGAAGTACGGCGCATCGCTCACTCGCCAGCCGTAGCCTGGTTTGCCGCCACCCTGGCACGCCAGGCCACCGTTTGTTCGGGTCGCGCCGCCTCGAGTGCAGCACGTGCGGCGGCGGGGTCGAGATCGGTCGTGTAGACCGGAGTGCCGGGCTGCTGGCGCCAGGATTGGGCGATGGTCCCACCCTCGATCGGTTGGAATCCGGCGGCGTCGACGAGCAGATTGGCGATGAGGCGGTGCTCGGCCAGATCGGCGGCGACGGGAGCGGCGACTCGCACTGGTTCATGCCCGGCGGATGCCTTGGCACGTAGGCTCGCCGCGCCAATGGTGTTGAACGCCTTGACCAGTGTGCGATCGAGGAGCTCAGCGACCCACACGCTCTCCGTCAGCCCGGCGTCGATGGCCTGTACTGAATCGTCGCGCACCACGGGAACATAGTTTCCCGTGTCGATTACCGGTACGTGGCGGGGCAGACGGGAGAGCGTATCGCGCAGGGTCGCCACCCTTCCGAAGGGAACGCTGACGACGACCACCTCCGCGTCGACGGCGACGTCGTCCAGGGAACAGGCGCGGATCGGTGTTCCCGCCACCACGTCGGCCAGCGATTGGGGTCCGCGCGAATTGGCGAGGCGCACCGCGAGGCCGGTGGCCGCCCATCGTCGGGCCAGCGTGCCGCCGATGTTGCCCGCGCCGATCACGGCGATCATCGGGTTGCTCTGCGGGATAACGTTGCTCATCATTCACGTCCGTTCACGTCGATTAAGTGGACACCACGTCCGCTTGCATGGGGAAGACGATACGGATGCGCCGCCCGCCCGGCCAATCGCCGGGACGACGTGTCGACGCCGCACTGCCGTACGGTGCCCAAGGTCTGGCTGGCCCCGCAGGGACCACGAGCGTTCCCGACACGGCGGACCTCCACATATCGGCGCCGTAGGGCGGATCCCATCAGTCCAATGCCGACTCGTCGCGTTGAACCACGGACTCGACGGCGGCGCGCAAACGGTGCAACGCCGTGCGGTCGTCGTCGTCGTAGTGCCGAGCATGATCATCGAGCACGCAGACCGTTCCGACCACCCTCCCGCGTGCATCGTGCACCGCCATGCCCAGGTAGTTGCTCAGACCAAACTCCGCTTCGTCCTCGTTGCCCGCAAACCGGGGGTCCTCGCGCGAATCGCGAACGTAAACTGCGGAATCGGTGTCCACGACTCGCTCGCAGTACAACGGCACGCGTGAATCATCCTGTCCCGCCTTCCTCCCGGACGCGCCGACGGTGTAGTGCCGAGTTGCCTCGCCCGCCGTGGCGGCAACCACCATCGCGTCGGGGTCCGACCTCATCACCAGCACGGACTTGACGCCTAGTTGCCTAGCCAGCTCCTCCAGACGGGGCGCGATATCAGCGAGTCCCGAGGTGGTGTCAGTGGCGTGCGGTGTCGGTTGGTTCATGGTGCGATCCTCGTCTCGAGTCGGCCAGTCGAAGAAGGGTTCGGTCTCCGTAGGCGCAAGCAGTGCAATGAAATACGGTGGTGGAACGGGATTACCGCATCGGTGTCGATGACAGCGACAGGGCACCTGGGGGTGAGTGCGTCGCGGGACGGACACCGTTACAACGCCGACGAAGATCGCGGCCTGGCGTCCTCGTCGTGCGGCTTCTCGGCAACGAAAAGCGCTGCCGCCGCGGCGCCTGCACTGCAATACCGCGGGAGTCGGAGATCAACTGGGCGGTAGTAGCATCGAGCGCGCGTCAGGGCGTGAATCCGGTAGATCTCGACGGAGCTCAAACCGAACACCCTGCGCCGCAAGGGTTTGCACCACAGACCTCGGCAACGGTGAGTCGGTCACGGCGTCTGAATGGCTAACTGTACTACATGGTACGGAATTGTGGTGACGACACGAGCGGTTGAATTCAAAGGGTGGCCACGCGCGCAGCTGCGGATGTCCCTGTGAACGCACGGATCCCCTCGAAGCTGCGATGATGAATCGCCGCGCTCCCCCGATATCCGTCGGGGTCGATCGCCGTGCCGCTGGTGTCCACAGCGCCGCCGCCGGCCGACGGGCATCCGCACCCAAATTCGGGGCGCCGGTTCGCTCTCGGCGCAGGGCCGCTAGCCCATTCCTGGCGGTCTATCCGATCGAGGTGCTGTGCGGTTCGGACGCTCTGGCGACCAAACAGATCACCGACGAGGTCGTCGGCCGGGGGCCTGCGGACGAGACTTCCCGGCGGACTGCGGTGCGGTCGGGTTCGGCACAGCGGGTTTCGATGCATGGATGGCGGGCAGCAATATCGTGTCGATGACTCGTCGGAGGTAGTCGGCGTCCACGTCGTCGCCGTTGACGATGCGCATCAGTCCCATCGCCGTCAACACGTCGGCCAGCAGTGACCAGTCATGGTCGGCGGGCACTTCACCGCGCGCGGCGGCTTGACCCAGGATGCCCGACACCACTCGACGGCCCTGGTGCAGCAGAAGGTCACCGAGAGCCGTAGCCAGCTCGGCGTCGTGCGCGGCTTCCAACGCCACCCGCAGCACCAGGTCATTGGACACCAAGTCGTCGTCGCTGCGGGATGAACGCTCGACCAAGACGTCGAAGTCGCCTGCCAGCGCGCCGGTGTCGGGAATCTCGTCGCTCACCAGCTCAGGACGCCATTGCACCAG
>NZ_JBOGDD010000182.1:0-8346 GCF_050701675.1 Mycobacterium sp.
ACCGTCAACCCGGTCACCGCGAACCCGCGGCGGACCATCGCACGGACGGCGCCGTCCAGCGGCACTTCCAGCGCAGGGGTCCCGACGATGAGCACGGTCAACGCCCCGACGAACCATCCCACCGCGAGGCCGAGCAACGACCGCGCGGGCACCACGGCGCTGACCACCAGATGAATCGGCACGAATGCCAACAGCAGGGTCCACCACCATCGGCGCCAACGCGCCTCCAGCCACGGTCCCGACACCGTGAGCACCGCGGCCAGCATCGCGATCCACCGAGGATCGTCCAGGAACTGCGAGAGCAGGGTCCGCAATCGGTCGTCGAGATCGAAGTGCCAGCGCGGCGCCGCGAAGCCGCTCGAGTTGATCGACAGCGCGAGAACGGCGATCACACCTGCGGTCGCGTACGCGCCGAGAAGCCTCCACTGGCGGGCGGTGATCAGCCCGAACAGGATCGCAAACGGCAACGCCAGGATCGCGATCCCGTAGGCCAGATACACCAAGTTGGACTGCGTCGGGGTGAGCAGCGCCACGATCCCCGAGATCGACCGTTCCAAAGCCACCCAGTCCCGCCGGGTGATCAGCGAACTGGTGATGACGACGGCCAGGAACGTGGCGGCAAGGACGAGCCGGAAGATGTCGTTCGTGCGACGGATCAGCGGTTGCAGCAGGTCACCGGAAACGGTGATGTCCCGCCCGTCAACTCGCATGTCTGAGAATCTCTCGGATCGTCCGTTGCGCCGCGTGTGTCAGCGGCTCGCGGTCAACCTATCCCAGCCCGGCCCCCGTACCAGGGATTGTCGGACCCGACGAGCTACATGTGGGTGCCGCCGTCGACGCGCACCTCGGTGCCCGTGACCCAGTAAGCCTCGGGGGAGCCGAGCATCGCGACCACCGCGGCCACCGCGTCGGGCTTGGCGAACATCGCGCCGTCGTCCACCGGCAACACCGCCCGGATCTTGCCGAGCAACGAGAAGTCCATGTCATCGGGCAGGCCAGGTCCGATGCTCTGCTTGGACTCGCCGACGCCGTCGGTCATTCCGGAGGACACCGACCCGGGCTGCACGCAGTTGAACCGGATCCGCTCCCGGCTGTACTCGAGAGCCAAGGCGTGCGTCATCGCCTGGACACCGCCCTTGGATGCGGCGTAGGCCGACATGTAGGGGTGGGCGAAGCTCGCCGAGGTGGAGCTGAAGTTCACGACGGCGGCGGCATTGCCTTGCCGCAGAGCCGGAATCGCCTCGCGCGTGACGAGGAACGTGCCGATCAGATTGACTCGCAGGACGGCCTCGAAGTCCGCCAGCGTGGTGTCGGTGAAGTGCGACGACCGCAGAATGCCCGCCGCATTCACCAGGGTATCCAGGGCGTCCAGCTCATCGATCGCCTCGGCGACGCCACGGCGGACCGAGTCTTCGTCGCCGACGTCGATCAGCACGGTGGCGAGCCGGTCGAGGTGCGCCCCCGCTTTGGCGATGGTGTCCTTCAACCCGGAATCGCTGACGTCGGCGGCGACCACCCGCCCACCCTCGTCGAGGATCCGCAGCACGGTGGCCTGCCCGATGCCGGAGCCGCCGCCGGTGATCAGGACGCGGCGGTCGGCGTAACGCAGCAGAGAGGAAGGCATGGGCCGATGATGCCTTTCGCGGGGTGTCGGTGTCCGGCGTTCGACCGATCAGCGTGGCGCGGGGTTTCCCGCCATGTGCAGCGCGGCGAGGTGACTGAACAGCATCGACGCCCCGATGGGATTACCCCCGCCGGGGTAGGCGGTCCCGCTGACGGCGGCCATCGTGTTCCCTGCCGCGTACAGGCCGGGGATGGGCCGCCCTGCGGTGTCGAGCACCCTGGCCTGGGTGTCGGTGCGCAGGCCGCCCTTGGTGCCGAGGTCCGACAAGCCGAACGCGGCCGCGTGGTACGGCGGCCGGTCGATCGGCACCAACGGTGACGCGCCTGCGGTGAACGTGCGGTCGTAGGCCTCGTCGCCACGACCGAAGTCGTGGTCGGCGCCGCCGGACACCAACTCGTTGAAGCGCGTCACGGTGGCGGCGAGGTCGGCGCCAGGCACGCCGATCGCGTTGGCAAGCTCGTCCAACGTGTCGGCGGTGTGCCACAGGCCGGCCTCGCGGTAGCGCCCGGTCTCGACGAGCGAGACACTGGTCGACTTCACCGGGGGGATTTCGCCCTCTCTGTCGTCATAGACCATCCAGAATGGCAATCGCGTTGCACCGCTGCCGATTTGATCGAGAATCGTGCGACCCAGCCGGTCGTACGGGCCGGACTCGTTGACGAACCGCCTGCCATCGGAGTTGACGAAGATCCCGCCGGTGAACCAGAGCGAGAACGTCGACCGGCCATCGGGGTGCGTGAGTCCCGGTGACCACCACGCCTGATCCATCAGGTCGGTGGCCGCCCCGATGCGGATGGCCGCTTCGTGTGCGGCACCGGTGTTGCCCGGCGCGCCCATCGTGTCGTCGGCGCGTCCGGGTACGCCGAAGGCGTCGCGCATCCTGGTGTTCTGCTCGAAACCGCCCGCGGCCAGCAGCACGCCGCGACTAGCGCCGATCCGCACCTGCCCGCCATCTCGGCGGACGGTGACTCCGGTAACCACGCCGCCGCCGTCGGTGACGAGTTCGGTCAGCGGCGACTCGAGGTGAACGGCGGCGTTGGGATATCGGCGAAGTGCGGCGAGGAACCGACCGATGAGGGCCCGGCCACCGGTGAGCAGTTCCGGTGCAGGCGCACCAAGGCGTTCGTTGTCGAGCGGGCCGCGCACCCGGTCGGCGTACGGGCCGAGTGCACTCGCGGGCAGCGATCTGGCGACGATGTGCCGCAACCCATCCAGTCGGGCACCGGGCGCCCGGCCGAAGTAGTCGGGCCACGGGAGGACCTTGAACGCGAAGCCGTCGTCCTGCTCGAGGTACTCGATCAACCGTGTTCCGCCGCGCACGTACGCGTCCTGGAGGTCGCGCGGCGTGCGGTCGCCGACCACGGCGTGAAAGTAGGCCAGCGCGTCGTCGATCGTGTCGTCGCAGCCTGCGCGGCGCAGCACCGGATTGCACGGGAACCACATCCCGCCGCCGCCGGAGAACGCCGTCGTCCCACCGAACTTGTCGGTTGCCTCGATGAGCGCGACCGAAAGGCCTTCGCGGGCCGCGGTGTAGGCGCCGGTGATGCCACCGCCCGACCCGACGACGACCACGTCGACCTGTTCGTCCCAGTCTGCCGAAGACATGTCGACGCCCTAACTCCTGAGGGTGAAGCCGGCGTCGAGCGGCCAAGAGGTGCCCGTGATGAACGACCCGGCATCGGAGACCAGCCAGGCGACCGCGGTCGCGATCTGCTCCGGCTGTACCAGGGCGATGGGAAGCGCGTTCTGCTGAGTGGCCAGCCAAGGGTCGCCCGCCGCCGCCAGCGACATGGTGGTCTCGTTGATGATCATGTCGGTGGCGACCCCGCTGGGGTGGATCGTGTTCACCCGGATCGAGTGCGGGGCGAGTTGAAGCGACCAACCCTGCATGAGCGCTACCAGAGCGCGTTTCGACGCGGCGTAGCCCTGCAGTCCGGCACGTTCGGTACCCGAGGCCTTGATGCCCTGGGTGGAACTCGTCAGCACGATGGATCCGCCGCGCCCCCCGGCGATCAGCGCAGGAATCGCCGCATCGACGGTGTTCCAGACGCCGATCAGATTGACCTCGACGACGTCGCGGAACGTCCGACGGCGATCGTCGGTATCGCTCACCCTGATGATTCCGGCGTTGCCGATGACGATGTCGAGGCGGCCGAACTCACCGACGCCATCGGCAACCACCGCGTCCACCGCCTCGCCGTCACGGACGTCGGCCTGGCGGGCCAGGATCCGACGACCTTGGCGCTCAACCAGTTTCACGGTGGTGGCCAGGTCTTCAGCGGTGGCGCCGGGGTAGTCGGTCGAGTCGAACTCCGCGCAGACGTCGATCGCGATGATGTCGGCGCCCTCGCTGGCCAGCTTGACCGCGTGCGCCCGCCCCATTCCGCGCGCGGCGCCGGTGATGAAGGCCACCTTGCCATCGAGGGTTCCCATCTTCATGTCTCCGGTCATGTCGGCTTCGGGAAGTTGACGTCCTTGGTGACGGCCTCCCACTCGTCGATCGACGCGGAGAGCGCGGCGAGTTTGTCGCGCACCGCCTTGAGCACGTCGCGGCCGAGCAGCAGTCGCAGCGGCGGATCGTCGAGTGTGGTCACCATCAGCACGGCCTCGGCGACCTTTCTCGGATCGCCGGGAAGGTGATTGGCGAACTCCTTGATCATCGTCTTGCGGGCTCCTACGTTCTCGTCGTAATCGACTATCGGAGTTGACGACTCCCACATCGACCGGGCCGCCCAGTCGGTGCGGAACGCGCCGGGTTCGATGGCGGTCACCTTGATGCCCAACGGTTTGACCTCCTGCGCAAGGGCCTCGGTCAACGCCTCGAGGGCGAACTTCGTCGAGGAGTAGTACGCGTTGGGCGGGTTGGCCACCAGGCCGGTCATCGACGAGATGTTCACGATGTGCCCGGACTGCCTGGCGCGCATGGCGGGGAGGACGGCCTTGATGGTGTCGACCACTCCGAAGTAGTTGGTGTCGAACAGCTTGCGGACCCGATCGTCCTCACCCTCCTCAATCGCGGACAGGTAGCCGTTGCCCGCGTTGTTGACCAGCACGTCGATCCCGCCGAACGCGTCGTCTGCGGCGCGAACCGCCGCGGCGATCTGGTCGGAGTCCGTGACGTCGAGGGCCACGATGAGGGCACGGTCGAATTCGTCGCCGAAGTCCGCCACCGTCTCGGTGCGTCGCGCCGTCACCACCACGGAGTGCCCGGCTTGCAGTGCCGCGCGGGCGATTTCACGGCCGATGCCGGTGGAGCATCCGGTGATCAACCAGCGGCCCATCTCAGTTCGCCCCTTCGGGCAGTCGGCGCAGATACGCCGCGCGTCGGTCGGCGAGCTCGGTCGCGCGCTCCTGCGCGGACACCCGGCGCAGCGTCGGCGCCTCGGCCTCGAGATCGTCGAGTCTCACTACCCGCCCCCTGGCACCGAGATCCTCCTTCGGTCCGTCGCCGCCGAACTCGGCCATCCGCAGCGTCAGGATGCCCTCGTTCAACCCGTCGGAGTCGATCCAGTTGGCGACGCCGGGGTCGCACGCGGAGATGACGTAGGTGTAGGTACCGTCGTCGTTGGGCACCGACTGGGCCTTGTTGAGGCTGCCGGTTCTGTCGACGATGTCCAGAGTGGTGCCCCAGATGTTGCTCAGTGGCACGGTGAAGTACTCGGCCCCACCGTCGGCGACGTCGACGACGAATGCCTCGCCGGGGCTGAGGTCGAACCGGCCCATCACGTACACCTGGTTGCGCATGGCGCCCACCTTGTCGGCCGACCAGGCCAGGTTGAAGTCGTTGGGCGCCATCTTGTAAACGCCGTGGCTGAGCTTGCCGGTGAAGTTGGCGAAGTAGGCCATCATGTCGGCCGTGGCGGCGGCCTGCTCGTCGGGCGTGCGGGCAGGGGTGTCCGGCGCCGCCCCCAACCGGTGCACGGTCAGGTGATTCGCGTCGTCGCGATCCCAGTTGAGCAGGACGTCGCGGATGTAGAACTCGTGCGCCGCCGGGGTGGACTGCACGTGATTGGGCCGGTTGCCCGCAGGGTCGGAGTCGACGGTGATGGTGAACGATCCATCGGATTCCACCTCCATGGTGCGGCCGTTGAGCACGGCGACGGTGCCCATGTTGGCATCCCACAGTGTGAAGTAGTTCTCGGCCATGCGGTTCGCTCCGACGCGGCCGCGGATCTCGTAGCGCTCGTCACCGGAGATCGGGATCACCCGGTAGACGCTGTCGGGATTGTCGATGCCCCAACGTGATCCGGGAACCGCGCGGCCGGCCACCGGGTGGCCCAGCCGGGTGATGCAGCTGACCTTCGGCCGCAGCTTGTCCTGATTCGACGACCACATCGCTGCCGAGAACATCACTTCCGCGAAGGCGTCGTCGAACACTGCGCGCATCGCATCGGAGGCCTTCGCGCGCCCCAGCCACGTCTCGGCGACGCTGCGGTAAGCCGCCTTCACGGTCGGGTGTTCGGTGAGGTCGAGCGCGGCCAGTTCCTGTTCGTGTTGCGACGCCGTCGCGACGGGATCGCCGGTGTGCTCGGACATCAAATCCTCCTGAATGGTTCTGCACCGGAGCGAAATCGGGCGTTGTAGGTCGAGAACCGTTCGTCGATCTTGGCGTCGCTCAGCCCGAAGTCGATTGCGGCATACGGCGGGCGGGCCGGCTCGCGTGGGCGCTCGACGAGCCAGCGGCGCATCGCAGATTCCGCGTCGGCCGTCAACGGCACGCCGATCGCGTCGTACACGCGCGACACCTGGCCGATCGGATCGGCGACCGCGTCGGCGAACTCGATGTCGGTGCACGTCGTCGAGTCGTCGACCCAGCCGGCACGGGTGGCCATCGCGCGGTCGTTGGTCCAGCCCATCCGTTGCAACCACTCGGCGCCGACGCGGTCACGGTTCACGCGGTCCGAGTGCATCGCGTGCAGCGTGGCGTTGAGGCTTGCGCCAGAGGGGATGGTCTCGCGAGGATCGCGGTGCATGTGGACGACGTGCAGGTCGGGGAACCGAGCGCGTAGCGCGTCGAGGTATCCGAGGTGCGCGGGGGACTTGAGCACCCACCGCTCGGCCGTCCGACGCTTCTGCCACTGCAGGAACTGCAGCATTCGGTGCAGATACGCGTACGCCGGGGCGAAGTCCTGCCCATCGATCCAACTCCGGTAGCCGGGGACGTGCGCACCCGACTCGGGCACGTGGGAGAGGAACGCGTCGGAGAGGAAGACGATCTCCTCTTCGGGCTCGCGGGCGTACATCGGGTGGATGGCGAACAACTCCGGGGCCAGCTCGCGCGACGTCGCCTCACGCTTCTCGCTGATGACGATGCGGGGGTCCTCGTTCCCCGACCACTGGTAGTCCAGCTTCGGCGCCACCTCCACCACCTCCCAGCCGTACGCGCAGTGGAAGCGGTCGTCGGCAGCCAGCAGCCGCTGCAACAGCGTGGTGCCGCTGCGCATCATGCCGACCACCACGATGGGCGCGACGATCGTCTCCGTGGTGATCTCGGGATGCCTGCGGATCCACTCCTGGGCGCGCAGCCGCATCCGCAGGCTGTGGACGAGGCCCGAGCGCAGGACGTGCCCGCCGATGTCGTTGAGATCGGCCGCGGCGTACGCGTCCGCCAGTGCCGCGAGCGACTCCTGGAACGGCAGCGGACCCCAGTCCTGCAGGCCCTCCTTCTGCTGCGCCGTCGCGGTGAGCTGAGCCGCATCGAACGGGTTCGCCACGCCGGTCAGAACTTCAGATGGTGGCTGGTGTCGCCGACCTGATCGACGAACATGATTCGGGTGTCGAACCACCACGTGTCGTCGATGCGGTGAAAGGTGTCGCGGTAGTGGCCGGTGACGATGACCTGCAACGGCAGCTCCGGCGTGGCCTGGGTGACCAGGTAGTTGGCCGTGCTCGTCGCCGTCCCGGCTTCGTCGTCGACGTCGATGCGGGCGTTGCTCGTGAGGTGTTTGGTCTTTGGCGTGCCGTCCTCGTACAGCCTGGTCGCCATCTCGTACATCGCCCGCACCTTGGTGGTCCCGGCGAAGACGGTCTCGGGCGGACCGTCCTGCAGCCCGCAGATCCGGCCATGCGCGAACAGCTCGGCCACACCGTCCAGATCGCCCGCATCGATGCGCTCTGCGTATGTGTAGAGCAGGTTCTCGATCTGGCGGGCGCTGTCAATCATGACGGCAACTGGCTCCTCATTGAACCGACGTGGGCAGAACCGAAGTTGGTAGAGCTGACCGGAATTACGGCCATTTCCAGGTAATCAACCACTCGAGCTCGGTGATGTCAACGATTCTGCTCCCGGGTGGCCGCTCGATACGGACATGTCACGCAGACGGCGTGGTTAATCTCTGAGCGTGACATCACACTGGTCGCCGACGCGACTCGGCAACTTGAGCGGCAAGCGCATCATCGTGACGGGAGCCACCAGCGGAGTCGGCCTGGCGACGGCAGGCACTCTGGCGCGTGCGGGCGCCCACGTGATCATGGCCGTCCGCAACCTCGAACTGGGCGCCCAACGGGCTGCCGAGATCGGCGGTGACACGGCGGTCGTCAAGCTCGATCTCGCCGATCAGGCATCTGTGCATGCCTTCCCCGGGCTCTTCGACGGCGACGTGGACATCCTGATCAACAACGCCGGGGTGGTCGTCCAGCACCGGTCCGAAACCGTTGACGGATTCGAGATGACGTTGGGCACCAACTTCCTCGGCCCGTTCGCACTGACGAATCTGCTGCTC
>NZ_JBOGDD010000183.1:0-2007 GCF_050701675.1 Mycobacterium sp.
CTGCTTCGCCGCGTGAAGCAGTACTCCGGGCGGCTCGCCACCGAGGCCGTCCACGTGATGGGCGAGCGGCTGCCGTTCTTCGCCGATCTCGAGGCGTCTCAACGCGCCAGCGTTCAGCTCGTCGTACAAACGGCGCTGGTCAACTTCGCCGAGTGGATGCGCAACCCGCGCGGCGACGTCGGGTACACCGCCGAGGCGTTCGCCCTCGTCCCGCAGGAGCTCACCAGGCGCATCGCGCTGCGCCAGACCGTCGACATGGTTCGCGTCACGATGGAGCACTTCGAGGAAGCGGTGCCGATGCTGGCCCGCAACACCGACCAGGTGACGGCACTGACCGTCGGCATCCTGCGCTACAGCCGCAACCTGGCCTTCGCGGCGGCATCGGGATACGCCGACGCCGCCGAGGCGCGCGGCGCGTGGGACACCCGGATGGAGGCCAACGTCGTCGACGCGGTGGTGCGTGGCGACATCGGTCCGCAACTGCAGTCCCAGGCCGCGGCACTGAACTGGGACGCGACCGCTCCCGCGACGGTGCTCGTCGGGTTCCCCCAACCCGCCCGCGTCGAGTTCGCCAGCGAGGACGTCCACGAGATCGTCGGCCGCAACGCCCGTTCGGCGTTGTCCGACGTCCACGGCACCTGGTTGGTGGCGATCGTGTCGGGGCGCCTGTCCCCCACGGACAAGATCCTCGGTGAACTACTCGAGGTGTTCGCCGACGGCCCCGTGGTGATCGGGCCCCACGCGGCATCTCTGGTGGCGGCCCATTACAGCGCCACCGAAGCCATCGCGGGAATGAACGCGGTCGCAGGCTGGAGCGGCGCGCCGCGGCCGGTGTCCGCCCGCGAACTGCTGCCCGAACGCGCGCTGCTCGGCGACCCCTCGGCCGTCGCCGCGCTCGAGGCCGACGTGATGCGGCCGCTGTCCGACGCGGGTCCCGCACTGACGGAGACCCTCGACGCCTACCTCGATTCTGGCGGGGCGATCGAGGCCTGCGCGCGCAAATTGTTCGTTCATCCAAACACCGTCCGCTACCGGCTCAAACGCATCGCCGACTTCACCGGCCGCGATCCCACCCTGCCACGCGATGCCTATGTACTGAGGGTGGCATCGACCGTCGCCAGACTGGGCCGTCAGGCACCTCACTCCATCACGTCAAATGCCGGCGTGCCGCAGCCGACGGCCAGCCAACGCACCGCCGCGGGCGCGCATAAACTCGGGCAATAGGTTGCGGCCTGATCTCGATGACGTTCCATCACATGCGGTTTTAGAGGTTCTCCACAAAAACATAAGACCAGGTTCATAATCTCTTACACCACGCAAAACCGCTTTCACAGTGTTCTCTTAATCCGTGCCCCAAACACACGTGCTTGCGCTGCTTGCCCCCGGACAGGGATCGCAGACTCCCGGCATGCTCTCCCCGTGGCTCGAACTGCCCGGTGCGGACGAGCGGATCGCCGCCTGGTCCGACGCCGTCAACCTGGATCTGGCTCGGTTGGGGACCACCGCTACCGCCGACGAGATCACCGATACCTCGGTGACGCAGCCCCTGGTGGTCGCCACGACACTGCTCGCGCACCACGAGCTGACCACGCGCGGGCTTTTCTCTGAGACTGAAACCGTCGTGGCAGGGCACTCCGTCGGTGAGATCGCCGCCTACGCCATCGCGGGTGTCCTCTCCGCCGACGACGCCGTGACACTGGCCGCCACCCGCGGCTCCGAGATGGCAAGAGCCTGCGCTGTCGAGCCCACCGGGATGGCCGCGGTACTCGGAGGCGACGAGACCGAGGTTCTGGCCCGCCTCGAAGCCCTCGACCTGGTGCCCGCCAATCGCAATGCCGCCGGGCAGATCGTCGCCGCGGGCGCCATCGCGGCGCTCGAGAAGCTGGCCGAGGATCCGCCCGCGAAGGCGCGCGTCCGGCTGTTGGCCACCGCGGGCGCCTTCCACACCCACTTCATGTCCTCGGCGCTGGACGGCTACTCGGCCGCCGCGGAGGCCGTTGCCACGAC
>NZ_JBOGDD010000184.1:0-2145 GCF_050701675.1 Mycobacterium sp.
GTCACCGTCTCCGTCGGCGGCGGGGGCGGGGGTGGGGGCGGGGCCTCGCTGGTCACCGTGATCACGTTCTGCGGCGGCGCTTCGGTGACGGGCGGCGGCGGCGCGACGCTCGTCGGTGGCGGCAACGGTGGCGAGGTGGCGGTCACCGGCGCACGACTCGGGGTGGGTCGCGTCTCATCGGTGGCACTCGTCAGCGCGATGGCGACACCGCCGACGGCCACCACGGCGATGGTGGCGGCCACGCCGAAGATCAACAGCGGCAACCGTTGCCACGACGACCGCGGTTCGTCTTCTCTACGCGGGTGGTACTGCGCGACCACGCGCGTGGTGCTGGAGTCCGCGTACGGGTCGGCATAGGGGTCCTCGCCGGTGTACGGCTCGAGCTCGGCGAGTGCGTCGTCGTCCTGGGACCAGGCCAGCGCGCGGAATGTCGACGAGCCGGGCGCTGCGTCACCGCCGACCACCGCCTCGGTGACCAGTGCGGTCGGCGCCACGCCGGTCTGCGCATCGGCGTCGACGCCGTACGCGGCGAAGAGCGCGGCGCCCACTGCGGCATCGAGTGCCGGGTGCGGCGTCGTCACCAGCGGTGATCGGTCGCCCTCGGACAGCCTGCGGGTGACCAACGGGATGCGTGCGCCGCCGCCGACCGCGACCACCGCGGAAACGTCGGCCACCGCAATTCGGTTACGCGACAGGGATTCATCCAGTTCGGACAGCACGCCCTCGAACGGCGCCTCCATCAACGCCTCGAGTTCGTCCCTGGTGACCCGCACCGTGGACTGATGCCCTGGCAACTCGACGCGGACGTCCGCCACCTCAGACTCGGAGAGTTCCTCCTTGGCCTGCCTGCACTCCTCGCGCAGCCGGGTCAGCGAACCGACCGACGCGGTGCCCGCTGGATCGACGTCACCCGCGACCGCGTCGAGCACGTGCGCGAGGAGGGCCTGGTCGATCTGGTCCCCGGAGAAGTCCGTAAGGCGCGTGGTCTCGATCGGCTCGAATGACGCCGCGGCGTCGGCCAGGGTGACGCTGGTGCCACCGCCCCCGAAGTCGAGAAGAGCGACCACACCGCGAACGGGAAGGCCGGGATTGGCACCCAGCGCCGTCAGCGAGGCGACCGTATCGGACACCAGCCGGGCGGGAGTTCCGTTCGGCGCGAGGTTCGGCTTGCTGCGCATCGCGTCGCGAAGCGCGCGCAGGGTGGCGCCGTTCCAATGCGCGGGGACGGCGATGGCGATGGAGGACGGGTCACCGCCGGTTTCGGTGACCATCGCGTCGAGCGCCTCGACCATCAACAGGTCGGCGCTGTAGGACGTGCCGTCCGACGCGATCAGCGGTACCGGGTCCCCGACGCGTTCCACGAAGCCGCTCAGCACCTGCCCTGCCACGGGCAGCACGGATCGCCGCGTGACTGGTGGATTGCCCACACGGGCGGCGACCAGGTTGGTCGTCCCGATCGACAACCCCAACGGGTCGCTCATAACGCCGTCCACGATAGCCCGCCCGCAGCCGGGGACACGACAGACACTCCGTGGGAACGTCAGCGAACAGCGTTCTCGCACCTGGGTTTTGGCTATGAATGCGCTTTGCACAGCAACGGCGAACCCACGGCACCGAGGACGATCGGGGACGAGGCGGCAGCCCGACCAGGGATTTCAGCGCGCCGGTGGCTTCACCCATGGCCTGCGCGAACTTAGTCTGGACCGTGGTCCGGACGGCACGCTGAGAACCCGATGGCAAACGGCGTGGCGGCCATCGGCGGGCTTCAATCGGCCCAAACGGCTGAATCGTGGTGATTTGACGTACACGTCAACGACACTCGTGGCAGATCGCTGTGCGGCCGACGGTCGCTGTGTTGCAATGACGGGCATGGGTGACATCGAAGACATTCAGCGAGTCAAGTACCGGTATCTGCGCGCGCTCGACACGAAGCACTGGGACGAGTTCGCCGACACGCTCACCGAGGACGTAATCGGCGACTACGGCGAGTCCCTCGGCGAGGAGCACCACTTCACGGACCGCGCCACGCTGGTCGCGTTCATGCGCGACTCGATGCCCGCCGACGTCATCACCGAGCACCGGGTGACGCACCCCGAAATCGACGTCGACGGCGACGAGGCGACCGCCATCTGGTATCTGCAGGAC
>NZ_JBOGDD010000185.1:0-4007 GCF_050701675.1 Mycobacterium sp.
ACGTAACCTGCGCGCTAGACCGAATGGATCTCGCCCGCCCGGGCCCGTGGTGGATTTCAGCGATCTCATCACCTCGTTGCCGCGTCGTGACCGCCGTTCTGAGGCCGGGTGCGGTCACTGCCGCGCCACTTCCGCAGCGCGGCAGGCCTTTCGGCAAGCAGATGGCCAATCATCAATTGGCGTGCACAAGCGTCTGCCCGCCGACCCTGAACTGGCGTTTTGCTAGATTCCGGATGTTCCAATACAGTTCTCGGTCAATCACCAAAGTGCCGTAGTACCAGGCAAAGTGGCACAAATTACATAATGGCAACTGGGGTGGTAGTTGCCACAAATGTGATGTGTCGACGGCGGCCAACTCTTGCGTCGCTGGAGCGGTAACACGCGCAGCAAATTTCAGTCTGGCATGCATCTGGTCGATCGGTGCGTAGTCGCCGCACGGCGACCAGTGCGCAGTCCAATCCTGTTTAGCGCCGACAGGCGGGATTGGAGGGGGTGTTTGTGCCCGACACGCGGATTCACGAGTTCAAACCCCCACAGAGGAGAGCAAAACCATGCCGAGAGTCGACCGATCGATGGAGACGTTCGGAAAACAGAAACAAGTAAAGAAGGTCATCGCCAGCCTCCTCGTTGCCTCTGGCCTCGGAGGTGCCACTTTGCTTTCTCCGTTCACGCACCGGCATGCAGCGGTCGCGGTTGAGCAACGGCCGGCGGGTCACGCAATCACCAAAGCGGCCGCAGCTGTCATCCCTGCACCGGTGGTCGTGACCAAAGACTCCAGCGCGCAAGACATCGTCAAGGCCATCGTGAGCCAGGGCCATGCCGCCAGGCTGAGCGAGGACCAGATCAGGGCCGTCATCGCCACTGCGAAGATCGAATCGAGTTTCCGCCCGACCGCGTCCGGTGGTGTTCAGGCTTACGGCGGCTCTGGGGCCGCGGCTGATGAGGTCATCGGCCTGTTCCAGGAGAAAGCCAGTTTCGGCACCGTCGCCGAACGCCAAGACCCCAACAAGGCGATCGCCCGATTCATCGCCCGGTTCACGGACGCCCTGAAGAAATACGGCATCACTAGCGACACTGTGCTGGCGGCCACGATCGCGCAGAACCCACAACTGCTCAAGTACCACGGCGGAGCCGGAACTCACTACTACAACACCGTCAAGGCCGCGATGAGCCCGGCCGCAGACTTGTACCGCCAGGCCGCCGGCGCCATGCTGCAAACATCCACCTAACTCTGGATGTTTCGGGGCGCCGCGGGACGCGGAGGGCCACTTAGGATCCATGTGACACACCGAGTCCGCCACACTGCGAAAGTCGCAGACTAAAAACGAGACTGGACAACCGGACAATCAAAGCCGTTGGGCAGCAGGGCAAAACGGAACAGTCTACAGGTAACTCTGCATATTCGATTCCGCCATGTTGCGCCGTGCCGGACACCAATGGGACGTCATGGATCTCGCCGTCTATGACCCGCGTCGTAGATCCTTCGGTGCTACGAAAGCCGGGAGCGCCTGCGCCACTCACGTGGTTCGGGTATGGTCCGGGCCGGGCGAGGGTTCCACTGTAACTTGACCCACACCACACGAAGACGCGGGAGGAAACCCATGAGGACGATCGCATACCGCCGCACGGCAGTCGTCGGCCTGGCCGCCGCCGCGCTGATCACCGTGGGCTGCAGCAATGGCAAGAGCGTCGACGCGTCGGCGCCGCCTCAGGTCGAGTTGATCGCCACGTCTGAAACCCCGGCGCCGCCCACTGAAGTGAAGCTCATCGGGGAGAGAGACGTCGCTGTGACGCTGACCGGCCCGATCGCTGCCAAGTACTCGTCGGCAACCGAGACTCAGAGGGAGGCTCTCGGCAAGCCATTGACGGGTGACCGCAACGCGGGAGCACGGGAGAGCGGCGTGGTGTTCCAGCAGTTCCAGGGCGGCGTGATCACCGCCAAGAACGACGAGGCGGGCACGCCTGCGTATATCACCTGGGGCAAGATCCGGGAGGCCTGGAATATCCCACGCGACCCGGACGGCGTGCCTGCGGTCACCGGCGACAACGGCTCGGTAGGTCCGCTGGGCGCCCCCACCAGCGACGAGAACGCCGTCGACGATCTACTCGTGGAGACGTTCGAGCACGGCAAGATCGCGTACAACACGAAGACCGGCCAGACCGAGGTGACGGTCAACGGCAAGGTCGTACCATCCGGGCTGTAGACGGCGGTGACGATTCGTGCCGAGGACCTGCGGCATTGCTCGAGCCATGCAGCGACAAGGACGGGACGTGACTTGATGGCCGGCGGCGGTGTGCTGCTGTGAGGTTGGTGGTCCGTCCTGCCGACGCAAATGATTGGCCTCCATTCCTCTTTTGCGGCTAGCGTCCATGGTGTGAGTGCTCGATTACCGTGGCGTTTGCTGGTGCGGCCGATGACTGCCGACGACGCTTCGTCTGTGGCCGGGTGGCGATACCGGGATTGGTGGTCTGTCTACGACCTGATGTCGCCTGCGGGCATCCTGGATGAACTCAATCTTTACTGGGCAGTCACCGATACGTCCGGCGCCTTGGCTGGCTTTGTATGTGTCGAGGCCGCAGCAAGAGTCCAAGGCCTGGATGCGGACGCTCGTTTCGTCGATGTCGGCGTCGGGATGGATCCCGACCTTGTAGGTCAGGGGATAGGGCCGGTGTTTGGAGAGGCGGTGCTCGATCACGTCGGACGCCTGTGCCCTGAGAAGTCGACGCGGGCGGTGATACAGGCCTGGAACGTGCGTAGCCAGCGGTTCGCGCTGAAGCAGGGATTCATTGACGTCGGTGAATTGGCAAGCACACAGGGCCGCCGGCAGGTCCATTACCGGATTCTGGTGAAGACCCTTGCGTCGCATCGCACTCCGGTGCAGGCAGCATCAGTCGTGGAGTGAAGTTCAGCTCGACGACGATTGGGGTCGGGTAATCGTCCAGCAGTGTTCTGGCCGTGAGGCGGGGGGAACTTGCGATCGATGATGGTGGCGGCAGACGACGGCACGTTGCTTCACGTCGGTTGCGCCGGCGATGGTCCGGATGTCGTGGTGCTGTCCGGCGGACCCGGTTGTGTTCACTACCTGGAGGATGAGGCGCTGGCACCTCGCGGGATGCGAGCGTGGTATCCGGAGCCCCGGGGAGTTGGCCGCTCCGAAGGTGGGCCGCACGATCTGTGCCAGGCAGTCGCCGATCTCGAAGCTGTACGGCGATCCCAACGTATCGCCAGTTGGGTGGTGCTCGGCCACTCCTGGGGTTCTGATCTGGCAGTGCGTTACGCCTTGGATCATCCCGACCGAGTTGCGTCCGTCGTGGGCGTGGCGGGGCACGGGCTACACAAGGACCGTACCTGGTCGCAGATCTATGAGGCATCACAGCATCTGGAGGAAGATCTCGAAATCGTTTGGGAACCAGCCGTTCACACTGCACTCAGCGCTTCATTCGTGCAGTGGATCCATGAACCCGATCTGCTTCGTCGACTGGCCGACTCCGACGTCGCCATGACCTTTCTCGCCCCGCAGCACGACATCCGTCCGTCGTGGCCGCTACAGCAATTGGCCGCGTTGGTCAGTCACGGCAGATTCGAGGAGCTACCCGGCGTCGATCACAATCTGTGGTCGACCCATCCACAGGTCTGGGCTGACTGCGTCACTGCGGCGTGCGGCATGCAGGCCTGATCAATTGCTGCATGGGGCGGCGAAAGGGTCGGGCGTGAGTGCGCTGGACATCGGAGGCACCTACTGTTCGCCGAGGGTAAGCACCTTGTTCGCCGCCTCGGCGATCAAGTCGCTCAGGTCGACAGCCAAGTCTTCGGTCCATCGGCTGTATGCGTATTGGAATGCCGCCATCCCGACTTGCGCGGTGAGCCGAGCTGTCACGCGCTGGTGTCCGCGCACGACAAGGGCCTCCGGGCGGTTCGCCACGAGGATCGGTACCAAGGCGGTGAACGACCGGGCCACGAGGCTCGCGCGTGACGATTGTCGGTCGGGATGCGGACAGACTTGCGG
>NZ_JBOGDD010000186.1:0-2458 GCF_050701675.1 Mycobacterium sp.
ACGTGAAGTCGGGCAGCTTCGTCGTCGCGGGCACCGGCGCGTACCGCGCGACGAGGGTGGGCCGCGAGGCCTATGCCGCCAAACTCGCCGAAGAGGCAAGCAAGTTCACGCTGGTGAAGTCCGAACTGCGCAGCGGCATCAACACGATCCTGCGGGTCATCACGTACCTTCTGGTTCCCGCCGGTCTGCTGACCATCTACACGCAGCTCTTCACCACCGAAGTCGGCTGGCGGGAGTCGGTGCTGCGCATGGTCGGTGCGTTGGTGCCGATGGTGCCGGAGGGTCTGGTGTTGATGACGTCGATCGCATTCGCCGTCGGGGTGATCCGCCTTGGCAGGCGTCAGTGCCTGGTGCAGGAGCTGCCCGCGATCGAGGGCCTCGCCCGCGTGGACGTGGTGTGCGCCGACAAGACCGGAACGCTGACGGAGAACGGCATGCGGCTCAGTGAGCTCAAGTCACTGGCCGCTGGTCGCCGAGCCGAGGACGCCCTGGCGTCGCTAGCCGCCGACGACAGTCGTCCCAACGCCAGCATGCAGGCCATCGGCGAGGCGTACGACGAACCACCTGGGTGGGTGGTGACCGCCACCGCGCCGTTCAAGTCGGCGACCAAGTGGAGCGGAATCTCATACGGGGACAACGGCAACTGGGTCATCGGTGCACCCGACGTGCTGCTCGATCCGGCGTCGCCGGAAGCCGAGGAGGCCGAGCGGATCGGCGCGCAGGGACTGCGGGTGCTGCTCCTCGGGTCGTCGGACAGGTCGGTCGACGCCCCCGACGCCCCCGGCACCGTCACCCCGGTGGCCCTGGTCGTCCTCGAGCAGCGCGTCCGCCCCGACGCCAGGGAGACGTTGAACTACTTCGCCGACCAGAAGGTGACGGTGAAGGTGATCTCGGGCGACAACGCCGTCTCGGTCGGTGCGGTCGCCGGCACCCTCGGCCTGCACGGCGAGACCTTGGACGCCCGTCAACTGCCCGCCGAGACCGACGATCTGGCCGCCACGCTCGAGGAGTACACGACGTTCGGCCGGGTGCGGCCCGACCAGAAGCGCGCGATGGTGCACGCCTTGCAGTCGCGTGGTCACACCGTGGCGATGACGGGCGACGGCGTCAACGACGTGTTGGCGCTCAAGGACGCCGATATCGGCGTCGCGATGGGATCGGGCAGCTCGGCGTCGCGCGCCGTCGCTCAGATCGTGTTGCTGGACAACAGGTTCGCCACCTTGCCGTACGTCGTCGGCGAGGGCAGGCGGGTGATCGGCAACATCGAACGGGTCTCGAACCTGTTCCTCACCAAGACGGTGTACTCGGTGCTGCTCGCGGTGTTGGTCGGTGTGGGCGGGCTGTCGGCCAAGCTGTTCGGCACGGATCCGTTGCTGTTCCCGTTTCAGCCCATCCACGTCACGATCGCCGCCTGGTTCACCATCGGCATCCCGGCGTTCGTCCTGTCGCTGGCACCCAACCGGGAGCGGGCCCACTCTGGCTTCGTCCGCCGGGTGATGACGTCCGCCCTGCCGAACGGGCTGGTCGTCGGCCTGGCGACGTTCGCCTCCTACCTGCTGGCGTACGAGGGCCGCGCGGCGACGCCCGCCCAGCAGATGCAGGCCTCCACGGCCGCGTTGATCACGCTCCTGGTGGGGGCGTTGTGGGTGCTCGCCGTGGTGGCCAGGCCCTACGAGTGGTGGCGGGTCGGGCTCGTCGGGATCTCGGCGGCCGCGTACGTGGTGATCTTCTCGATACCCCTGGCCAGGCGAGGGTTCATGCTCGACCCGTCCAATGTTGCGCAGACGGCGACGGCCCTGGCGATCGGTGTGGTCGCCGCCGCGCTCATCGAGGTCCTCTGGTGGATGCAGGGGGCAGTCATCGGGGAGAAGCGCCGCCTCTGGCGGTCGGAGTGAGCAACCCGGGAGTTTTCGGCGAGCCCGGCGATTAGGGTGGGGCCATGGGATTTCTAGACACGCTCAAGAATCTGGTATCGAAGAACGCCGACAAGGTCGATACCGCCATTGACAAGGCAGGCGACCTCGTGGACAAGAAGACGCAGGGTAAGTACGCCGGGCAGGTCGACAAGGCGCAGGAAGCCGCGAAGAAGGCGGCCAGGGACAACGCGGGCGGCGCCGAGCAACAGCCGCCGCAACCGCCTCAGGCGCCGCCGCCCCCCGCCGCGCCTGCTGGGCCCCCGCCGACGCCGTAGCGATGGCGAAGCTGTCGGTCTCCGTCGACGTACCACTGTCGCCGGATAACGCCTGGGACGCCGCCTCCGACCTGTCGCGCTACAAGGATTGGCTGAGCATCCACCGGGTGTGGCGCAGCACGCTGCCCGACACGTTGGAGAAGGGCACGAAGCTGGCGTCCGTGGTCGAGGTCAAGGGCATGCTCAACCTCGTCAGGTGGACGATCGTCAGCTACAAGCCGCCTCAGTCGCTCACGCTCGACGGTGACGGCAAGGGCGGCGTGAAGG
>NZ_JBOGDD010000187.1:0-3693 GCF_050701675.1 Mycobacterium sp.
ACTGTGGACAACCACCCCACAAGACCCCGAAAATGTCGGTACCGCGTGCTATCCGGACGCCGAAGCGGGCGGGAAGCCGCGCAATGTCACGCGTCGACGACGCGGCCGTGGCCAGCTTGGGACCTGAGGCGTTGATCCTCGATCGATTCGTCGGGCATGCTGGGATGCGCAATGGAATCTCGCAACGCGACCAACCGCATGGGCACCCGGTACGCCACCATCGGCACGGCCGGGATCTTCGTCGGTGCACTGGCGTACATCGGTCTTCGCGATCCGCATGCACCGGGCTTCGGCTTTCCCACCTGCCCCTTCCACCTGCTGACGGGTTGGAACTGCCCCGGTTGCGGGGGTCTGCGAATGACCCACGACCTCTTGCATGGTGACTTCGGTGCGGCGGCAGTGGACAACGTCTTCCTGCTCTTCGGCCTTCCGATGCTCGCGCTCTGGCTGATCCTGCGGTGGCGATCGGGCGGGCCACTGATGCCAAAGTCGGCGGTCGCGACGGTGATCGTGGCGGCAGTAACCTGGACGGTGATCCGGAATCTACCGGGATTCCCGCTGGTCCCGACGCTTATCGGCGGGTAGCCTCGCTACTCCGCTGATACACTCGCCACTCGGGCCGCTGCAGTCCCAGACAGATCGTTTCCGGACTGCGGAGGTGCTGCGAGTGCTGTTCTCGGCCTTGCCAGAAGCTCAGGGGCTGTATGACCCCGAGAATGAGGCGGATTCATGTGGCGTGGCGATGGTCACGGACATCAAGGGACGTCGATCCCATTCCATCGTCGCCGATGGTCTGACCGCGTTGGAGCACCTCGAGCACCGCGGCGCCGCAGGGGCTGAACCGAACAGCGGTGACGGTGCGGGGATACTCCTGCAACTGCCCGTAGAACTGCTGCGCGAGGTCGTCGACTTCGACCTGCCTTCGCCGACGGCCGAGGGGGCCAACACCTTTGCCGCTGGCATTTGCTTCATGCCGCAGGATCCCGTCGCCCGGGCGGCCGCGCGCGAAGCCATCGAGGCCATGGCGGTCGAAGAGGGGCTGGAAGTGCTTGGCTGGCGCGCGGTTCCCGTCGATCCGGACGGAGCCGGCGTCGGCGAGACGGCACTGGGTTGCATGCCGTACATGGCGCAGCTGTTCCTCGCCGCACCGGAGCGCAACGGCAGCAGGCCCGGCGGCATCGACCTCGACCGTCGCGTCTACCCCGTGCGGAAACTCGCCGAGATGGGCGAAGTCTACTTCGCATCCCTATCGAGCCGCACCATCGCCTACAAAGGCATGCTCACCACAATGCAACTGCCGCAGTTCTTTTCGGATCTGCGCGACGAACGATGTACGAGTGCCATCGCGATCGTGCACAGCCGCTTCTCGACCAACACCTTCCCATCGTGGCCACTGGCGCACCCGTTCCGATTCGTCGCCCACAACGGCGAGATCAACACGGTGCGCGGCAACCGCAACCGCATGCACGCCCGTGAGGCGATGCTGGCCAGCGCGCAGATCCCAGGAGACCTGGCGCGACTGTCGCCGATCTGCACTGCCGATGCCTCCGACTCGGCATCGTTCGACCAGGTGCTGGAACTGCTCCACCTCGGCGGACGCAGCCTGCCGCACGCGGTCATGATGATGATCCCCGAGGCGTGGGAGAAGAACGTCGACATGGGTCCGGAGCGACGCGCGTTCTGGCAATTCCACGCCTCGCTAATGGAGCCGTGGGACGGACCCGCCTGCGTGACGTTCACCGACGGCACGGTCGTCGGTGCGGTGTTGGACCGCAACGGATTACGTCCCGGACGTTGGTGGCGCACCATCGACGACAGGATCATCCTCGCCAGCGAGAGCGGTGTGTTGGACGTGCCGCCCGCGGAGATCGTCGCTAGGGGCCGGCTGGAGCCGGGCAAGATGTTCCTCATCGATACCGCCGAAGGCCGCATCGTTTCCGACGACGAGCTCAAGCAGGGGCTCTCGACTGCCGAATCCTATGGCGAATGGCTGCATTCCGGCCTCCTCGACCTGTCGACCCTGCCCGAGCGTGTTCGCGTTCAACCGAATCACGACTCCGTGGTACGCAGGCAGATCTCCTTCGGATACACCGAAGAGGAATTGCGAATCATGCTCACCCCGATGGCCGCCTCGGGTGCAGAACCCTTGGGCTCCATGGGAACCGACACGCCGGCAGCAGTGCTCTCGCAGCGGTCCCGGCTGCTCTACGACTACTTCGTCGAACTCTTCGCTCAGGTGACCAACCCGCCGCTGGACGCCATCCGCGAAGAGGTGGTCACGTCCATGTCACGTGTGATGGGCCCCGAGCACAACCTGCTGGAGCCGACCGCGGCGTCCTGTCGTCAGATCGTGCTGAAGTGGCCGGTGCTCGACAACGACGAGCTGAACAAGATCGTCCACATCAACGCCGACGGCGAACAGCCCGGCCTCAAGACCAAGGTGCTGCGGGCGCTTTACGACGTCGAGCGTGGCGGCGAAGGCCTCACCGACGCCTTGGAGGACCTTCGCCTCCACGCGAGCGAGGCGATCGCCAAGGGATACCGAACGCTGGTCATCTCCGACCGCGACTCCGATCACACCAAGGCGCCGATTCCGTCGCTGCTCGCAGTGTCGGCGGTACACCACCACCTGGTCCGCGCCAAGCAGCGCACGATGGTCGCGCTGGTCGTCGAGAGCGGCGACGCGCGCGAGGTCCATCACATCGCGATGCTGATCGGGTTCGGCGCCGCGGCCGTCAACCCGTACCTGGCGTTCGAGTCGATCGAGGATCTGATCCGAGAGGGTGAGCTCACGGGGATCGAGCCGACGACCGCGGTGCGCAACTACCTCAAGGCGCTCGGAAAGGGCGTCATGAAGGTGATGAGCAAGATGGGCATCTCGACCGTCGCGTCCTACACGGCTGCGCAGGCGTTCGAGGCCATCGGGCTGAACCGCGACGTCGTCGACGAGTACCTCACCGGGACACCGACCCAACTCGGCGGCGTGGGTCTCGACGTCATCGCGGAAGAGGTGAAGCTGCGGCATCGGCGGGCCTACCCGGAGAATCCCACCGAGCGCGTCCACCGGCGCCTCGAAGTGGGCGGGGAGTACGCCTTCCGTCGCGAGGGTGAACTTCATCTGTTCACCCCGGAAGTCGTGTTCCTGCTCCAGCATTCGACGCGCACCGGACGGTACGAAGTCTTCCGGGAGTACTCCGACGAGGTGAACCGGCTGGCCCGCGACGGCGGGACGTTGCGCGGACTCTTCGAACTGAAGTCCGGCGTACGGCCACCGGTCCCGCTCGACGAGGTCGAATCCGTCGAGTCGATCGTCACTCGCTTCAACACCGGCGCAATGAGCTACGGCTCGATCTCGGCCGAGGCCCACGAGACGATGGCGATCGCCATGAACGCACTTGGTGGCCGGTCCAATAGTGGCGAGGGAGGTGAAGATACAGACCGGTTGTACGACCCGCGTAGGCGCAGTGCGGTCAAACAAGTGGCGTCCGGGCGCTTCGGCGTGACGAGCGACTACCTGGTCAATGCGACGGACATCCAGATCAAGATGGCTCAGGGTGCGAAACCTGGTGAAGGCGGCCAGCTTCCGGGCTACAAGGTGTATCCGAACATCGCCAAGACCCGTCACTCGACACCGGGCGTCGGGTTGATCTCGCCTCCGCCGCACCACGACATCTACTCGATCGAGGACCTCAA
>NZ_JBOGDD010000188.1:0-4353 GCF_050701675.1 Mycobacterium sp.
ATGAAGGGCTCTGCGTAGCGCCGGCGTAATCTGGTGTCTACCCTTGCGTCAGGAAGAAGTCTTCGCAGCGACAGATCGGACGTCGACGAAACCGGCCGGCACCGGCCGTCGGACGACTCAGGACGACGCTGCGCTTTAGTCGTGCCCATCCCGCCGAACCGCGGCGGCGGTGAGACTTATCCGGCGTAGCGGTCGCGCAGCCGTGTCAGCGTCGCCTCGATGCCCCGTGCATTGCTCTTCACGAAACCCGTGCGCTGGTAATACTTCAGCCAGGCCTTGACCGGCCCCGAGTCGGAGTAGTCGAAGGTCTCGGTGACCTTGGTGGTGGTGGGTGTCAGCGCAAGGAATTCCCAGCGCCAGTGGTGGCCCACCGGATGGCGCCACTCGATGAGCTCGTCCGGTTTCAGGGCGGTGACGACGCTGGTGATGCGGTAGGGCACTCCGAACATCTTCATCTTGGTGCCGAACCGTGCTCCGGCAACGAGTTTCGACGGTCCGTGGGCGTTGTCACCGACGGTGCCCGAGCCGTCGAGTTCACGATGGCGACGTGGGTCGGCGACGATGGCGAACAGCTCGGCCGCGGCCGCGTTCACCTGCACCGAGCGGCTCACCCGATCCGGTCCGGCGTCGACGGTGACAACGGGGTCAGCGGTCATGGTGGTCCTCCTCGGACATCCGACGGGTTAGGGGTCCGTTGCGTTTTGATCAGGTGAAAGGTTGGTTGCCGAGTGCACGCTTGTTCGCGACCCTTCTCTCGAAACGCGTACAACAAGCGTACTTTCGGCATTGAGTTCGCGGCGAGAACGGACGGACTCCTACCACATCAATTTGCAGCGGGACCGTCAGGGCAGGGGTCCGACGGCGCCTTCGGCGGCGCGAACGAGCTCACCGGATTGCGCGAGTCTGACGGCGGCGGCGATCTCGGGGGCCAGGAAGCGGTCCGGTCCCGGCCCTTCCACGTGTTCGCGGAGCGCCGCGATCACCGCGCCCGTGCCAGGGGATGGCGTCAACGGGCGGCGCATGTCGATGCCGCGCGCGGCGGTGAGCACCTCGATCGCCAGCACCGTGGTCAGCCCGTCGACGGCGCGGCGCAACTTTCGCGCCGCCGACCATCCCATGGAGACGTGGTCCTCCTGCATCGCCGATGAGGGGATGGAGTCCGTGCTCGCGGGGTTGGCCAGGCGCTTGAGCTCGGAGACGATGCCTGCCTGCGTGTACTGCGCGATCATGTGGCCACTGTCGACGCCTGGGTCGTCGGCCAGGAACGGGTTGAGACCATGGCTGCGGTTGACGTCGAGGAACCGGTCGGTGCGCCGTTCGCTGATGCTCGCCACGTCGGCGACGACGATCGCCAGGAAGTCGAGTACGTAGGCGACCGGGGCTCCGTGGAAGTTGCCGTTGGACTCGACGCGCCCGTCGAGGGTGACGACGGGATTGTCGATGACGCTTGCCAATTCGCGTTCGGCGACCATGCGGGCGTGGGCGGCGGTGTCGCGGGCTGCGCCGGCGACCTGCGGTGAGCAGCGCAGCGAGTAGGCGTCCTGGACCCGCGTGCAGTCGGGGGTGCGGTGGCTGGCGACGATGGCGGAGTTGGCGAGCAGGCGGGTCATGTTCGCCGCGGCAACGGCCTGCCCGGGGTGTGGGCGCAACTGCTGCAGGTCATCGGCGAAGACGCGGTCGGTGCCGAGCTGGCCTTCGACGCTCATGGCGGCCGCGACGTCGGCGAGCCGCAGCAGATGGTCCAGGTCGGTCAGCGCGAGGACCAACTGGCCGAGCATGCCGTCGGTCCCGTTGATGAGCGCCAAGCCCTCCTTCTCGGCCAGCGTGACCGGCGTCAGCCCGTGAGCCGCGAGAGCGTCGGCGGACCGCACCACGTCCCCGGTTCGCGTCCGCACCCATCCCTCGCCCATCAACGCAAGGGCCACGTGCGCCAAGGGGGCGAGATCACCGGAACACCCGAGGCTGCCGTACTCGTGGACCAGTGGCGTCAGCCCGGCCGAGATCAGGTCCGCGTAGGCCTGCGCAGTGCCGCGCCGAACCCCGGTGCGTCCGCTGGCCAGCGTCGACAGCCGCAGCAGCATCATCGCGCGCACCACCTCACGCTCGACCTCGGGACCCGCACCCGCGGCGTGTGAACGAATCAGGCTGCGCTGCAACTGGGTCCGTCGTTCCTTCGGGATTCCTCTGGTGGCCAGCGCACCGAAGCCCGTCGAGACGCCATATACCGGAGTCGGTTCGTTGGCGAGCGCCTCGATCGTGTCGCGGCTGGCGTCGATGGCGGCCGCCGCGTTCTCCGAGATCAGCACCTGTGCGTCACGGCGGGCGACCGCGACGACGTCGTCGAAACTGACCGGTCCGATGTCGACGGTCACGGTCATGTGTGGTGGTTACCCTTCGACGGTTCGTTGCAGGCCATGGCTCAGTCTGGCAGGACCGGTGTCGGTGGCGCCGGATGACGGGTAAACACGGTCGATCGCCCTAGCGCAGACCGGAGTCGGGTGCGACGGGCCAGCCGATCTCGGTGCGCCACGCGCCCTCGTCGGCAGTGTCGTGCGGCCCGACGAGGTAGGTCTCGTGGACTGGGCCCGCGATGGCGAGCGCATGCTGGTCCACCCACATGCCAAGGGCGCCGTAGGTCACGTCGATGTCGGTGTGAGCGCCGCGGTGGACGGTGACCGCCACGTCGGCCGGCGGGATGACGAATGGCTCGACCCGTCCGGATCGGGGCGGGTCGGCCACGGGTACGTACACCACCAGACGTCCACGCTCGTCGGTGAACAGCTCGTTGTCGTAGAGGCCCCCCGGTGGTCCGGTCGGAACCCGACCGGCCTCGCCCAGCGCGGTGCGCAACTCGTCCATGGCCTCGCCGTACCAGGTCAGCACGTCGGGCAGGCTCACGATGTCGCTGATGGCGGCGGCGACGGTCGCTGGGTTGGTCCGCCTCTGGACGTCGATGGTCGCGACCGGATCGAGCAGGCGGTGCAGCGCGGCCACCGCGTTGCGGGTGTGCGCCAGCTGTGTTTCGAGACGTTCGAGGTGGCGGCTGATGAGCTGCCCACGCGCGTCGGGGTCGCCGGTTCCGAGCAGGTCGGCGATCTCGCGCACCGGCATGCCGAGGTCGCGGAACCGGCGGATCGTCTGCGCGACGGGGATCTGGCCGGCCTCGTAGTAGCGGTAGCCGCTGTGGGGATCGACCTCAGCGGGCTCCAGTAGGCCCGATTCGTGGTAGCGGCGCAGCGTCTTGACGGACAGATGCGTCATCCGGGAGAAGTCTCCGATGCTCAAGCGTCCGTGCATGGCTTCAGAGTCTGCAGTCTCCCAAGGGGGAGGGTCCACCGGGGCGACCGTCCTTGACTCTCCCCTGGGGGGAGTGGCCATCGTGGTGGCAGACCGACGACCGCTACGACCCGAAGAGGAATCATGCCCACCACGACCGAACTCGTCGCCCGTTACTTCGAACTGGCGCCACGGGTCGACACCGAGCCCTACTTCGCGCAGTTCGCCCCCGACGCCATCGCGGAGGACGAAGGAGTCACCCACCACGGCATCGAGGCGATCCGGGCCTGGCGCGCGACGGTGCCGCCGGTCACCTACACCGTCCGCGACGTGCAGTCCGTCGGCGACGAGCACATCGCACGCGCCGAGATCGCCGGCGAATTCCCAGGCAGCCCAGTCACTCTCGCGTTCGGATTCACGTTCACCGACGCCGGGCACATCCGGACGCTCGCCATCAGGGCCTGAGACGGGAGCGCTAGGCGCGGTTGGCAGTGCTCCAGCCGGCTCGTTCGCGCGGTGTCGTCGCACCCCAGATGCCGTAGGTCTCAGGCGTTCTGACTGCGTGCTCGCGGCATTCGGTGATGACGGGGCAGCCTCGGCAGATGCGCTTCGCCCGCTCCTCCTGGGCACGACGGCACGTGCGCGTCGCGTCCTCCGGGAAGAAGACCTCCGACGGCAGATTCAGGCAGCGCCCGCGCTGCTGCCAGGTCCACTCCTCGAGAACCGGCCGCGGCAGGTGGGAAACCGCGGCCGTCGGCGTCTTGCTGCTCCGCGTGGCCATCGTGCTCCTCCGATGTCGGGATTCGCCAGTGTGCGGCTCTTGGGCCGGATAGCCCTTCCATGTTCGCTCGGCGCCCGCGGGGCGAGGCCCGGTCCGGATCACCGCGATTCGATGTCTTGTCGACCCTGGACCCGCAAGCGAGCATCACTGTCAACCACCTGTGAGAAGGGGACTGCCGTGAGCCAACCCGCCCCCGGGTCGAATTCCGAACCCGCGGAGACCGCCGAGACGTCCACGCCATCGCCCTCGTGGCAGGACGCCGTCGGCCGGATCGGCGTCGACTGGTGGGCGACCAT
>NZ_JBOGDD010000189.1:0-1984 GCF_050701675.1 Mycobacterium sp.
GGACTACCCAGACGAGCCCGCCGAGACGGAAACGTCCGCGGTCTTCGTCGAGTCGAACGAAGACAGCAGCTCAGACTTCAAACGCGACTAACGGCGTAGGGCTTTCTTCACCTCGTCGTCGCTGACCTGGTGAAAGTCGGTGAACACCTGACCGACGGCCTCGAAGAGTCGCGGTGTCGTGGCGAACACCACCTCGTCGGCCTCATCGCGTAGCCGCTGCCGTGCCGACGACGGTCCGACGGGCACCGCGACGATGACACGCTCGGCGCCGGCGTCCCGCACGGCGCGAGCCGCGGCAATCATGCTCGCTCCCGTGGCGATGCCATCATCGGCGAGGATCACCGTCTTGCCCGCCAGGTCGAGAGGTTCCGCGCCGCTACGGTAGGCCGACTCACGGCGCGCCAGCTCGTCGGCTTCGGCGTCGATGACGGCCCGTAACTGCGCGTCGGTGACCTGTGCGCTGCGCACCACGTCCTCGTTGACGACGATGCCGCCGCCGCTGGCGATCGCACCCATGGCCAGCTCGGGCCACCGTGGAACGCCGAGCTTTCTGACCACGAAGACGTCCAGCTGGACGTTGAGCGCGATGGCGATCTCCGCGCCGACAGGTATGCCACCCCGAGCGAGGCCAAGCACCACGACGTCGGGCCCGTCGCGGTAGCCGCTCAGCATCGCCGCGAGGACTCGACCTGCCTCGCGGCGGTCCCGGAAGGTGCGATCAGCGGATTCGTCGATCCGACGAGACTAGGCCTGAAAGCGCTGCGACCACTGGGTGATGGCGAACTCGGCGGTGAGGCGGTGCCAACGTGCGTAGTCGCGTATCAGGAAGTGTCCGGCGCCGGGGAACCCCACCCATTGGGCATCTACGCCACGGGCTGCGGCGCGCATCGTCTGTCGCTGGGACGCCTTCGGGTCGGTCCAGGTGTCGGCGCTCCCGTGCATGGTGAGCAGCCGGCATCCCGGCGGAACCAGGTCACAGTCATCGTCCGGCCACCATGGCGCGAGCGCGGCGACTGCCGCGACGCGTCCTTGGGCGGCGAGATGAGCCGCGACGCGCCCGCCCATGGAGTGCCCGATTAGCACGACCGGACCGGAGCCGACGGCGTCGAGCATGTCATCGAGCGCAGTCTTGGCGTCGCGCAGCGCATCGAGCCGTCCCGGGTTCCAGCCCCGCAGCCGATACCGCACGCGCCGCACGACGACACCTGGACCCACCCTGCGTCGCAACGACTGGGTCAGCAATTCGATCCGGAGATTGGCCAGCTGCCAGGCTTGGGACGGAGCGTCGCTCTTGGGCCGACCGCCGGGGAGCACGAGGACGCCTGCCTTGAAAGTCATTGCAGGTGATTCGGAGCGGAGCTGACGGTGGTTGGCCGTATTCGCAATCCGCCGAGGTCGCGATTACGAATGAACCTCGTGGGCATCGAATACGAGAGCGTGGTCGACCATCCGCTGGACGAGGTGTTCGCCTGGCACACCAGGCCGGGGGCGATGCCCCGGCTGGTCCCGCCATGGCAGCCGATGACGGTGGTGGCCGAGGCGGACTCGCTGGGCGATGGAACCGCGGTGCTGGGGCTGCCCGCCGGGCTGCGATGGGTCGCGCAGCACCAGCGCGCCGACTACGACCCGCCGCATCGCTTCGTCGACCAGCTCTCCTCGGGCGGGGTGAGGTCGTGGCCGCCCCGCATCATCGGCCAGTGGCGCCACACCCACGAGTTCAGCGCCGAGGGACTGGGTGCGACCCGTGTCTACGACCGCGTCGAAGCGCCCGTTCCGGCGGCCGCATTGCGTTCGACGTTCGTCTACCGCCACCGCCAACTGGACGACGACCTGGCCGCGCACCGAGACGCCGCCGAAGCCGGCGTGTCATCGCTCGCCGTCGCCGTCACCGGGGCCTCCGGGCTGGTCGGCTCTGCGCTGACGGCGTTGCTGACCTCCGGCGGTCATCGCGTGATTCGCCTGGTCAGGCACGTTGCAGACGGAC
>NZ_JBOGDD010000190.1:0-2981 GCF_050701675.1 Mycobacterium sp.
TGACCCGGCAGCAGGTTGGCGACGTACGCCTTGAAGAAGGGGCCTGCGGACACCGCCTCTCCCAGTGACATGGCGTAGTCATTGAGCATCTTGATGGACTTCTGCACGCGCTCCTTTCGGTTGTCCACGATCGTGAGCACGCCGTTGAGCTTGTCCAGAGCGGGTCGCAGCTGAGCGCGGTTGTCGGCGACGAATCCGGAGAGCTCTCGCGACAGCGCAGAGATGTTCGACGACACCGTGCGCAGCGCGTCACTTTGGTTCTGCAACTCGGCCAAGAGCGCATTGGTGTTCGCGATCAGGCTCACGATCTGCGCGCTGCGTTCGGAAAGCACGGCGGTCACCTTGTTGGCGTTGACCAGGAGGTCGCGCAACTGCGCGTCGCGCTTGTCGATCGCCTCGGAGAACCGCGCAGCACCTTGCACCGCCATCCTGAGCTCGGGCGGAGTGTCTGCGAAGGTATCGGCCAGTGTCGACAGCGACCGAGAGATTTGATCGGTGTCCAGGCCGCTGATGGTGGTCGTCAAATCGCCGAGGGCGTCCGGCAATTGGTAGGCCGGGGTCGTCCGATTCAACGGAATTGCGCCGTCCAGCTGACCTCCTCCCCGTGGGGTCACCTCCAGGATCTTGGTGCCCAGAAGGCTCTTGGTCTTGACCGCCGCTTCCGTCCGGTCGCCGAGCGTGATGCCGTCCGACAGGTCGAAGGTGATGAGAACCCTGGGCCCGTCCAGTTCGACACTGGACACTTGACCGGCCCGGATACCAAAGACCTGGACCGCGGCACCGGTTCGCAGACCGCCGGCCTCGGCGAAGTACGCGGTGTAGGCGTGACCGCCGGAGACGAAGGGCAGCTCGTCGTACTGCGTTGCGGCGGCGATGATCCCGACGGCCACCGCGCAGCCGACCGCCCCGATGACGAGGGGGTTGCGTTCGGCGAAGGACTTCACTTCGGTGTGCACCTTCCTGTGCTCTGTCCGGCCAGCTTCACGAACACCGGCTGGCCGCCCTTCCCGTTGACTTTGAGGACTAGATCGCACAGGTAGAAGCTGAAGAAGTCGCCGTAGAGTCCTTGGCGGCCGAGTTGCTGATAAGCGTCGGGAAGGGTGTTGAGCAGATCGTCGAAGTAGGCATGGTCGGCCACGACGATCGAGGTGGCACGGTCCGACTCGGCGACGGTGTTCTGCAACGGGGGGCGAGCCTGGGCCAGCAGATCGGCGACCGACGCCGCCCCCCTGTCGAGATTCGCCACTCCGGTGCTGACGTCGGACCTCCGCTCGGCGAGTCCCTGAATTAGGCCCGATAGCGAGTCGACCGCCGTCGCGAACTGGTCGCTCTGATCGCCGAGCGAGCTGAGGACGTCGTTGAGATTGGTGATGACCTGGCCAATGAGGTCATCGCGGTCGGCGAGGGTGTTCGTCAGGGTCGAGGTCTGGGTGAGGAACGAGCCGATCGTCGTCCCCTGCCCCTCGAACGCCGAGATCAGCTGACCGGTGAGCATGTTGACCTGTTGGGGATCCAACGCACGGAACAGTGGGCGAA
The DNA here is from genome assembly GCF_050701675.1 of Mycobacterium sp. Lineage (GTDB taxonomy): Bacteria > Actinomycetota > Actinomycetes > Mycobacteriales > Mycobacteriaceae > Mycobacterium. Next base: position 1,537 of record NZ_JBOGDD010000190.1, read on the forward strand.
AGCCGCCGATGAGCGCGTCCAGGTCCAGGGGCGGAGATGTTCTGATCAAGGGAATCGTCTGCCCAGGTGCCAACCGCCGGACGTCACCTGCCCCCTCTTCCAGCGCCAGGAATCGGCCGCCGATGACGTTGTCGTAGCGGATCACTGCCTTGGTCCCCTGGGTCAACACGACCGAGTCGTCGGCGGTGAATTCGACGACGGCGAACGCATTCTGCTTCACCGAGACGCTCTTGACCTTTCCGACCTCGACGCCTGCGATTCGGACGAAGTTGCCCTCGTCCAAGCCGGCGACGTTGGAGAACTCGGCGTCATACGTGTTCTCGCGCTGGAACCTCAACTGCGCGAAGATGGCGTAGAGCCCGAACAACGTCAACAGACATGCGGTCACGAAGACGGAGAGTCGCCAGATTGCGCCCGCCAGGTTGTCTCTCACGGCGTACCCACTGCGCTAGGCGCGCCGGACGCGGACGGCTGTGGCAGATCGGCAGCCGGTGGGAGCGGTGCCGGTGGCGCACCCGGTGGGGGCGGATACTGCGGCGTGCCATCCGGCCCGAATTGCGGTGCTCCGTACGGGGGCGCGCCGGGATGGGGAGCCGGCCCGATCGCTGGGGGTCCATCGCCACGAACGCTGGGCGGCTCGGGTACTGCGCGGGTACCGGGAAGGTAGTCGACATACCAGGGGTGGCCGATGCCTGGGTTCGGCCGGACATCCAGTCCGCTTCCCCATCCGGTGTCCGAGATCAGTTGGCGGACGGGATAGTTCTTGCTCGCATCGGGAAGTGATCCGCACCCGGGCTTACCCCCCGGGCCACCTTTGGCGGCGACGACGGGGAGGTTGTCGGGATACTTGTACGCGTCATCACCGAGCAGGAAGGTGGCATCGAGCACTCCGGACCTACCGTCCCCTGCTCCCAGTGCGTCACGGCCACCTTTGTCTAGGAACCAAGTCGCCCCGAGCAGCATGCACGTGTAGGACGGGCTGTACTTCATCAGGAGGTTGGTGGTGGGCTCGAGGATGTTGACGGCACGAATCAGGTCGTCGCGGTTGGGTTCGAGCAGATCCGTTCCGGCCCGCGAGAATCCGATCACGTTGACGAGAAGGGCATCAAGCGCCTGTTCGTGACTCACCAGAGTCTCGCTCGTCGTACTCACCGCCGACAGCGTGGTCAAGATGTCTCGCACGGCCGCTCCGTAGGCGTGGCTGAATCCGCTGAGCGAACGCAGATCCTGCTGCACGGTGTCCATTCGCGGGTTCAGGGCCACCAGCACCTGATTGGCGTCGGTCGTCGCCCGCCCGATGGCCTCGCCCTGTCCGCGTACTCCGTCGGCCAGCGCAGTCAGGGTCGCGTTGAGCTTGGCCGGGTCGATCTGCTTGAGTACGCGAAGCAGATTCTGAAAGACGGTGTTGACTTCGGTGCTGACGTTGCTCGAGCGCAGCGCTGTAC